>JAZRCL010000080.1:0-3364 GCA_045659745.1 Eubacteriales bacterium | reverse complement strand
GAATTCTCTGATAATGGTTGCAGTAGGGTAGATTGCAGTGATGTTTGTAATCTGTCTTGTGATTCTTTGATGTGTTGTTGATACACGACAATAAGCATAAATCATAATTAATCCTTCCTTGTTAGTATTAAAAGTAACTTTAGTTTTTTCTTACACTCATATTATGCCGTGTTCGAGGCCTTTTGGGAGCCTATTTTGAGTAAAATTAGTACTTTGTTTGCAAAGGTTTGATTTAATACTGTGTGAAGCCTTGATAATGTACCAAAAGTATGCTATATTATGCTTGTACCAAAGAATTTTGGAGGTGTATTATGGCACAAAGATGGTCGGTTAAGGAGATTTTATGTATCAGTATAAAGAAAAATACACAATAGATTTTACTAACGTAAATTATTATTTAGAAATGCATGCCATAATTTGGGAAGCACTTGATTTTCCCGAATATTATGGTTGCAACTGGTCTGCATTTTGGGATTGTTTGACCGATATGGTAGGTCGTCCTATTCACATGGAAATTATCGGGCTTGATGTTATTGAACGTAAATTTGGCGATGCTGCAAAAGTAATGATAGACACACTTCGAGAGTTCAAACACTACGATGACGATTATTACTCACACGAAATAAAAATTGAAATTGTCAACGGAGATGCGCGTATAAGCTTGGAGTAAGTTTATGAAATGCGGAGCTTTTGCGGAAGGGTTGCGGTTTGTTCGGTGTATATCAGCTTTACGTTTGACGGTCAATATACATTTGAATTTACAATGATTTTTCAGCCTGAATAAGACTTTTATTGACAAGCGGAAATAAATATGTTATACTCAACATATAAAACAAAGTGGGAGAATTATTATGGCAACACCGATGTTAATAGGAATCGCGGGCGGTACGGGATCGGGCAAGTCCACCTTTGCAAACGGACTCAAGAAGCTTTTCCCTGACGATATAACCATTATTTCTTATGATAATTACTATAAGGCGCAGGACCATCTTACGATGGAGGAGAGAGTCAAGACAAATTATGACTGTCCGGATGCGCTTGATACGGATCTGCTCGTAAAGCATCTTCGCCAGCTGCTTTCAGGTGAGTGCGTTGACGTGCCGAATTACGATTTCTGCGTACATACAAGATGTCCCGAGGTCACTCGTCTCTGTCCGACCTCCGTCATTATTATTGACGGTATTCTGACATTCCACGATGAGAGACTGCGCGAGCTTTTTGATATCAAGATCTATGCCGATGCAGATGCGGATGAGAGAATTCTCCGTCGACTCCGCCGTGACGTAACCGAGAGGGGCCGTGATATTGACGGTGTTATCAATCAGTACGTAAGTACGGTGAAGGTCATGCACGGAATCTACGTTGAGCCTACAAAGAAGTATGCAGATATCATCATCAATGGCGGTAGAAACTTGGTGGCTCTTGATATTGTTGCTTCAAGAATCAAAAGAAAATTGGGTAAATAAAGATAAGATACAAAGGTCCTCGAGGACTTCATTTACCCCGTTTGCGGACTCGACGAGTCGGGCTTCGAGGAAGCTTAAAAAGAGCAGAATGCGTGCTGCATTCTGCTCTTTTTTTATTTTATGATATGGAGCTTTTATGGCGTTTTTTTGCCGTTTGAACATTTTGGATGACCGTTGACAATATTTGATAAAAGTTGTATAATGTAAATGAACAAGTTCACAAAAGTGAAGGGAGTATAAATGCCTAAAATTCTTGAAAACAAGCGATTTTTGGCTTAGTTTATTGCCGAGTCACAGCTTACGTGGACGATGGCAGGAAAAATTTCTTGAGAAGATATATTCGGTTCTTAATTTTGTTATTAATATAAAACACAAAGGAGTACCACTATGAGCAGTTTTGAAAATCTTCGCGTCGTGGATAATTTCTATCAGACGTCTCTGTATTTCCCGATGCCAACCGTCATCATTTCTACGCTTTGCGAGGACGGCACGACCACCCTCGGTCCTTATTCTCTCGTTCAGCCGTACTACGTGGCGGGAAAGGACTATTATGCTATGCTTTTGTGCTGTCGTAATTCCTCAAACACCGCGCAGAACATTCTTAAAAACGGCAAATGCACGCTTAACTTCATTGACGATAAGCCTGCGACATTCAAGGAGGCTGTAAAGCTTTCCTGGCCCGGCGACAAGCCCGAGGAAAAAATGCCGAAATGCAACTTCAAGCTTGAAAAGAGTCTGCTTGAAGAAGAAACGGGCGAGGCACGTCCAATGGTGTTGACCGACGCTATCGAGGCGATTGAGTGTACTTGGATGCGCGAGCTTGAGGGCGCGGAAAAGTTCCTCCCCGGCGAGCTTAACGGCTATGAGCCCCCCTATAATGATTTCAACGGTATTACCTCCAAGTTCGGCGCGCATTTCATTCTCCGCGTTGACAAGATCCTTATGAAGAAAAAGTATGCCGACGCTATCATCAATGGCGTAAGAGCGAAGGATTTTCCTCCGCTTCCCGTTGACTACGGTTACCGTGATTCCAAGAATTTCTGGTTCCACAGAAAGACAAAGATGAGAGCAGAGCTTCTCCAGATGCGTCAGGCTTCTCTCGAGTCGGTTCGCTATGCGGCAGACCGCGCGGACGATAAGGTCAAATTCACCGATGAGGCGCTTATGACCATTCTTGGCGTACCGAGAGTATTTTTGTCGGTCGTTCTCAAGGGATGCGTCACCTGGGCGAAGGAGAACGGCGTTGAGCTCATTACGGAAGAGCATATGAAAATCATTAACGATAAAAGAGCTAAAGAAAAGAACAAAAAGTAAAGTGGAGCTTGCAAATCTGAAGACAAACGGTATGAAATTTACTGTGTATGCTTATAAAGCCGAGGGGATCGGCCACATCTCTGTAATGAGATCGTGGCGTGGGGGCTGTTTTCAAAAAGGAGCTTGGTGAGGATAAAACTGCTGAGCTTTTCCGCAAGATTCTGTTCGGCACGGCTGAAAAGTAAATATTAGAACAAAAAAGCCACAAAGGGCTGACCAAACGGTCAGCCCTGAAATTTTGCTGTGCAATTTTGAAAATTGACTTTAGACGGTCACGCCGTACGTGCCTGTTAATGGGTCTTTGAAAATGCCGATCTCGGGCGTTGCAAAGGTGAATATAACGAACAATGCGGCAATCACGCAGAGCAGGGCAACAGCAAGCTTATGGTTCTTGCAGACGGTCGTGCCGTTGTTAAATTGCCGTGTTTCGTAGATATAGGCAACCGCCGCCGAGATAAAGAAAATCGCGATGTTGATCCAGTCGGGCGAGCTTCCGATTACGCCGTTGTAGGTGTAAAAGAGAATAGGAATCAGGACGAGCCCGAGCAGTGTGCCCTTGAGCTTTACACACCAAAAATTCTCTC
>JAZRCL010000079.1:0-11118 GCA_045659745.1 Eubacteriales bacterium | reverse complement strand
AGCGAAAGGGTGGAGGATATAATTTCCGATATACTTTCGGACGTAGGCGCCTGCGATGACTCAAATGCGCACTACACCGTCATAAAGGACAGACGGGAAGCCATAAGATACGCGATAAAGACCGCAAAGCAGGGGGATATCATTCTCCTGTGCGGCAAGGGACACGAAGCCTATGAAATAGATTCGCGCGGTAAAAGATATTTTTCCGAAATAGAAGAGGTGAAAGCCGCCTTGCGTGAGCGCAACGGTTGATCCTGCAAGGAGTAGAAATGAAAATTAAGCTTGGAATGGGTGAATGTAATATGGCGTCTGTCGCGCTTTGGTGCGACGGTGAGCTGTACGATTTTACGGGGGATAAGGGAAGCTCCTTTGAATACGTTTGCACGGATTCAAGAGAGGCGGACGAACATACTATGTTCGTAGCCACAAGGGGAGAGCGCGTTGACGCACACGATTATATAATCAAAGCCATTGAGAACGGATGCCGTTGTATTCTTTGCGAATACGTCCCCACAAATATTTCGGGTATGAAGGCGGCTTATGCGGTGGTTGAGAATTCCATCGATGCCTTCGCCGCGTGCGCAAAGGGCTACAGAAGCGGAAAATATATGCCCGTGGTTGCCATTACGGGAAGCGTGGGTAAGACCACCACCAAGGAGTTTACCGCGTGCGTACTGAGCGAGGGCTTCAATCTATACAGCACCGAGGGCAACTTTAACAGTGTTATAGGAATGCCCATGTCTATGCTTGAGGTCGGGGGCGACTGTGAGGCGGCGGTGTTTGAGATGGGTATGAGCGGATTTGGCGAGATACGTCAGATGTCGCAGGCTGCCTCTCCCAAAATCGCGGCTATTACAAATATCGGTACGTCGCACCTTGAATTTCTCGGCACGCGCGAGAATATCGCAAAGGCAAAATACGAGATAACCGAGGGACTGCGCGAGGGCGGAATTCTCTTGCTCAACGGTGACGAGCCGCTGCTTCGCGAGCTTGCAAAGAATGATTGTAAGCGGAATTTTAACGTCTTGTTTGCCTCTGCATGCGGCAACGGAGATTTTTGCGCGGAGAATATAAGATTTACGTCCGAGAGCAGTATTTTCGACTTGAAATACAGCGGGGGAGAAATAACTGATATTTCCGTTCCCGCGATAGGATTACATATAGTTTACGACGCGCTTTTTGCTTGTGCGATAGGACTTCTTATGGGTCTTTGCGGCGAGCAGATAAAGCAGGGAATTGCAAAATACACTCCCAAGGCGTACAGACAGAGAATATACGACGCGGGCGGATTCAAGATAATCGCGGATTGCTACAATGCGTCTCCCGAGTCGATGCGGAGCGCGCTTGACGTTCTTGCGAATATTGATGGCAAGCGCAAAATTGCCGTTCTCGGTGATATGCGCGAGCTTGGCAAGCATTCGGCAGCCCTTCACAGAGGAGTCGGAAAATTTGCTGCCGACAAAAAAATTGACGTTCTTTTGACAGTCGGCGAGCTTGGCGCACACATTGCCGAGGGCGCAGCTTTGGGCGGCATGAGTGAGGAGAATATATATTCCGAGATTGACGAGTCGGCAGAGAACACAGTAAAAACACTAAGAGAAATAGTAAATTATGGTGACGTTATTCTTTTCAAAGCAAGCAGATCTATGAAATTTGAGAGAATAATTGAAGAGATAGAAAAGACAGAGCAGGGTAAGTAAGTTATCAGAGTAGCAAAGGAAGGACATATAATGCTTTATCAGTGGATACAAGATAAAATTGGAATAACAAATAGCAGAATGATAGGAATTGAAGGTCTGCTTATCACAGTGTTAGTATTTATTTTGGCGGTTATCTTGCTTAAGATAATCATTCCTATACTCAGAAAGCACAAGATGGGTCAGCAGATACACGAGGTGCTTGAAAATCACGCCGTAAAGGCAGGCACGCCGACGATGGGTGGAGTTGGATTTATAATCGCGCTCCTTATAGTGTGTCTTGTGTGGGTAGTCCTTGAGGTGTTAGGCGTTCTTGGCGGGGTGGACAAGAACGGACTTGTCGTATTTGCATACACTCTTGCCCTCGGCGTTGGTAATGCGCTTATAGGCATAATTGACGACCGCGCAAAGCTTCGCCGCAAGCAGAATGAGGGACTTACAAGCAAGCAGAAGCTCTTTTTGCAGATAGTAATCGCTGTGGCTTACGTTGCGGTAATGGCTATAAGCGGAAATCTTGAGACGTCATTTGCGATACCCTTCACGAATTTTGCTCTTGAGTTGAGCTGGGGAGCTTATCCTATATACGTTCTTGTAATAGTTGGGTTTGTAAACAGCACTAATATTACCGACGGTCTTGACGGACTTGCTTCAAGCGTTGGTATCTCGGTCGCGGGCGCGTTGCTTATTCTTTCCTGCGTGATTGAGCAGAGATATATGGGTGTTATTTCGGGCGCGCTCCTTGGCGCACTTCTTGGATTTTTGGTATTCAACCACTATCCTGCAAAGGTGTTTATGGGAGATACAGGCTCACTGTTCATTGGCGGTATTATATCAGGATGCGCAGTCGCGTCAGGACATTTTGTTGCAGTCATGATAATGGGACTTGTATTCATTCTCGATATGCTTTCAAGTCTGCTTCAGACGGTGGGATACAAGCTCACCAAAAAGAGAATATTCAAGCGCGCACCCGTCCATCACCACTTTGAAATGATGGATTGGAAAGAAACAAAGATTGTTGCGGTGTTCTTTATCGTGTCCGTAATATTCTGTGTTGTAGGATTTTTGGGTATAATTCTGCCTTAAATTTTAGATTGAAAAATATCAAGGATAGGAGGGGTCGGATTGGAAGATAAGGACTTAAAACCGAAAAAAAGCAATAAGGTCGTCTTTTTTGTGAAAAGTAAAGCGCAACAGATAAACGATAAATACGAGCAGGATCTGAAAAATAACGACCCTGTCTTTGACGAGCCCTTGCACAAGGAGGCGGAGGTGAAAAAGACTCGCGTGCTTGTGCGAAGCGGTATCGACGTGTATTTTCTAATGATAGTTGTGGCGCTCTCACTTTTTGGAATGATAATGGCGTTCAGCGCAAGCTCCTATTTTTCGTACAGAGAAACGGGAGACAGTATGTATTATTTTAAGCGTCACGTAGCGTTTACTCTCGTTGCAGCGCTGGTTGCGGCGGGAATAATAATTCTCGCGCGTCCAAAGTACTTGCGACTTTTGGGTATTGTGACGTACGTAGGCTCTGCCATACTTCTCGTAGCCGTGCTTTTCATAGGTATGACGGGAAAGGGCGCGCAGAGATGGATAGACCTTGGATTTATCACGGTACAGCCCTCGGAAATAGCAAAAATGGGACTTGTTATGATGCTGGCGTACGTAATGGCAAAAAACGAGAAAAAAATTGAGCTGAATCAACGCTTTGGCGGTCAGTTCAAATACGGAGTGCTTTATCCGGGTATAGTTATTGCTATAATATGCGGACTTGTTGTACTTGAAAAGCATCTTTCGGGACTTATAATTTTAGGACTTCTTGGACTTTTTGTAATGTTTATTGGCGGCACGGACAAAAAATGGATGCTGCTTATAGTAGGCGTTGGTCTTGTGGTCGTTATAGTCGTACTTATGTTTTCGGGATACGCGCAGGAGCGTGTCAATACTTGGCTGAATATTGAGGCGGCAGACCCGCAGGGCTCTGCATGGCAGAATCTTCAGGGACTGTATGCCATAGGCTCGGGCGGAATTTTCGGTGTAGGACTTGGAAACAGCCGACAAAAATACGGATACGTAGCAGAGCCGCAAAATGACTTTATTTTTACAATAGTTTGTGAGGAGCTTGGATTTATCGGCGCGCTTGCGGTGATAATTCTGTTCTTGCTCCTGCTTTACAGAGGCTACAAGATAGCGGCAAAGGCGCCCGATAAGTTCTGCTCGCTGGTTGCGTACGGACTTACGACAAAAGCTGCGCTTCAGGCGGTGCTCAACATTGCCGTTGTCACAAATTCCATGCCCAACACGGGTATATCTCTCCCGTTCTTCTCGTCGGGAGGTACTGCGCTTATAATACAGATAGTGGAGATGGGCGTAATTTTGGCAATATCGAGATATTCTTACGTTGAAAAATAGTTCTGGAGGAGACATATGAGAGTTCTTATGACGGGCGGCGGTACTGCGGGACACGTAAATCCCGCGATAGCCATAGCCAATACAATAATGGGGTACGAGCCAGATAGCGAGATAGCATTCGTTTGCTCGCACAACGCAAACGACAAGGCCAAGGATCTTGTTCCAAGGGCAGGGTACGACAAGCTTTATACCGTAAAGATCTGCGGCATGAAGGCTATATATAACCCCGCAAATATAAAGACGCTGTATTATATGCTCACCTCGCCGCGCGAGGCTAAAAAGATAATAGACGAGTTCAAGCCAGACATTATTATCGGTACGGGCGGTTTCGCGTGCTATCCGGTAGCGCGTGCAGGCGTAAAGCTCGGAATACCCACCGTGCTTCATGAGTCAAACGCTATTGCGGGCAAGGCAATCAAGCAGCTTTGCGGCTCGGTTGACCTTGTAATGACTAATTTTGAGTCCACGGCAAAGGCGCTGAAGGGTGCAAAGAGAGCTATTAAGGTTGGAAATCCCGTAATTACCTCGTCCAAAAAGAGTGAGGTAGCTGAGGAAAAGTCGAGCTTCAAGAGACACGTGCTTTCATTTGGCGGAAGTCTTGGTGCGGAGTACGTCAACCTTGCGGTAGCGGATATGCTCTCGAATATCGCGGATAAATATCCCGACATAGAGTTTGTGCATGCCTCCGGTAAGAGAGATTTTGAACACATGAAAGAGGAGTTTGCCGCAAAGGGACTTGATAAAAAAGCAAACGTAAAGCTCCTTGATTACATATACGATATGGATAGACGTATGAGTGAGGCAGACCTCGTTATCTCCAGAGCGGGCGCTATGACTATATCCGAGCTTGCTCTTGGCGGCAAGGCGGCAATACTTGTGCCGTCTCCGTACGTTGCGGACAATCATCAGTATAAAAACGCAAAGGCACTCGCTGATGCGAATGCTTGCGTATTGGTTCAGGAGTCCGAGCTGTCCTCGGGCAAGCTTGAGGTAGAGGCAATAAGACTTCTCTCGGACGAGAGCTTGAGGGAGACACTTGGCAAGAATATTGTTCAATTTGGCGAGCCTGATACGAACAGAATAATTTACGAGGAAATAAAAAAGCTCGCGGCAAAATAAGCCGCGACACCAGAAATTCACGGAAAAGGAGGTTATCTTTATGGCAAAGGGCAAAGTAAGCGCAAAGCTCAACAGAATATCGGAATGCTTAAAAAACAAGGATTATTCCAACCCCGAACTGACAGGCGCAAAGATAATCTCACTTTGTATTGTTGCGGTTTTGCTCCTCGGCTTTCTTGTTCTTGTTACGAGAATAGACAGCATAGAAATAAAGGGCGACGTGACTCTGTTCAACGAGTCCGAGATAGTAGAGGCGTCCGAGCTTTCCGTGGGCGGAGCGCTCTACTCAAAGCCGGGATTCGCAATTAAAAGGTCCATACGCAAGAATCTACCTATGGCAGAGAAGGTGAGTGTTCGCAAAAACATTTTCACACGCCGTGTGACCATAAAGGTTGAGTTTTCTGACTACGAGTTCGTGATTCAGCATGGGGACAAGTTCTACGGGGTGGATAGCACTCTGACCGTCACAGACATTCGCGACTCCAAGCTGGAGTTTGTAGCCTTGGGCGCAAGAGTGTTGACTCTGCCCGAAATTGAAACTCCCGTGCTGGGCGAAAGACTTGTTTTCTCAAGTACTGTTGACGTGCTTGACGAGAATGGGCGAGTGATTCAAAAGGGAGACGATATATCAAAATACCAATACGTCACAGATCTTCTTGCTTTTTTGAGCAAGAGCGGTTATATTGATAGAACTGATGCGGTGTTTCTTGACGAGAAATTCAATATCCGCTTGATAATGGACGGCAGATGTCTTGTGTATATAGGCAGATGCGAAAGCCTTGAAACCAAGTTTGAGGTCATTGACGCGATAATAGCCGAGGGAAGCACGGCATACGGTAAGGGCGTCGTTATAAACGTACAAAATCCCGCGCTTGCAAGCGCGAGAGTGGATAATGATCTTGATTTTTCGGAGTACGTTGTGGAGGGAAAATATAAAGCTCCCGAGGAAAATAATACAGAGAGCGGCATGGAAGACGCAACCCAGACTCCAAAAGAGTGATTTGCGATGTCGAAATATCTTTTCAATTGTTAATTTTTCAAAAACTTTTGAAAAACTTTCGAAAAACTCTTGAAATTTTTGCATAAATGTATTATCATATATGTGTATATGATTTTTTATAAAGATGTACGAAAAAATTAAGGAATATATAAATTTTGGAGGACTAACAACATGGCTATGTTTGAACACGACGACTCTATCGTACTTGGCGCTAATATTAAGGTTATAGGCGTCGGCGGCGGCGGAAATAATGCTGTAAACAGAATGGTAATCTCGAATATCGGCGGTGCTGAATTCGTTACGATCAATACAGACAGAATGGCTATCAGCCGTTCCAGCGCATCCAGACAGCTCGTTATCGGCGAAAAGCTTACAAACGGCAGAGGCGCAGGCGCAAAGCCCGAGATTGGTAAGAGAGCTGCGGAGGAATCTCTTGAGGATATCAAGAACGTTCTCTCCGGCGCAGAAATGGTATTTGTAACCGCAGGTATGGGCGGCGGAACAGGTACAGGTGCTGCTCCCGTTGTTGCTCGCGTAGCACAGGAAATGGGCATTCTCACTATCGGTATTGTAACCAAGCCTTTCACATTTGAGGGTAAGGTAAGAAAAGAAAACGCAGAGTCGGGTATTGAGGAGCTTGCACAGTACGTTGACTCTCTCATCGTTATTCCTAACGATAAGCTCAAGGAAACAAGCGACCAGAGAATCACTCTTGCAAACGCTTTTGAAATGGCAGACGACGTTCTCCGTAAGGGTGTTCAGTCTATCTCCGAGCTTGTAAACGTTCCCGCATATATCAACCTTGACTTTGCTGACGTTTGCACAGTTATGAGAAACGCAGGTCACGCTCACATGGGCGTTGGTGCCGCAACAGGTAAGGACAAGGCAGAGCTTGCTGCAAGAGAGGCTATCTCCAGCCCGCTTCTTGAGTCCTCCATTAAGGGTGCTCGCGGAATTCTCGTTGCTTACGTTGTATCTCCTGACGTTGGTCTTGAGGATATTGACCTTGCAAACACTCTCATTCAGAACGAGGCAGATCCCGATGCGAACATTATCTGGGGTATCCGCTTCAACGAAGAGGCAGAGGACGAGATCCGTATTACTCTCGTAGCTACCGGCTTTGATAAGAAGGACGAAGAGGTTGCAGTTGTTGAGCCCGTCGCAGAGGATAAGCCCGAGGTTGAAGAGGAAGACGAAGAGGACGATTTCTGGAAGTCTATCTCCGTAAGAAGAAAGAAGTAATATTTACTTGATATAAAAAGGACGGAATTATTCCGTCCTTTTTTTGTGATGACTTAGTGTGAGCTGTGCCGGGGGTGTTGCTATAATATTACTTTTAATATTCAATTTGTGCATTGAAAATATAGCGGTTTTGTGATATAATTAAAGTAAGAAAAATCGTAGCACGAAGGAGGTATAGAGGATGAGCGAGAAAACCTACATCGCGATAGACCTAAAGTCCTTCTATGCCTCGGTTGAGTGCATAGAGCGGGGCCTTGATCCCATGACGACTAATCTTGTGGTTGCGGACGAGGGAAGAACCGAGAAGACTATCGGTCTTGCCGTGTCGCCGTCACTTAAATCCTTTGGTATTCCCGGGCGTCCGAGGTTGTTTGAGGTGATTCAGAAGGTCAGGGATGCAAACTATGAGCGCAAGCGTAGGGTGGGAAGGCTTGTCGGTGAGTCATATAACATCAACGAGTTGAATTCAAATCCGTCGCTCGCGGTGTCATATATCGTCGCGCCACCGCGCATGGCGTACTATATGGATTATAGCGCGCGGATATATCAGGTGTACCTCAAGCACGTCGCGCCCGAGGATATTCACGTCTACTCTATTGACGAGGTGTTTATTGACGCGACGTCATACTTAAAAACACGCGGAATGACGGGACACGAATTTGCCCGGATGCTTATAAAAGACGTGCTCTCAACCACGGGAATCACTGCGACGGCGGGCATAGGAACAAACCTTTATCTGTGCAAGGTTGCGATGGACATCGTTGCCAAGCACGTAGAGGCAGACGAGGACGGTGTCAGAATCGCCGAGCTTGACGAGATGTCCTACCGAAAGCTGTTGTGGAATCACCGTCCGCTGACGGACTTCTGGCGCGTCGGCAAGGGCTATCAGAGCACGCTTGAGGCTAATGGACTTTACACGATGGGTGATATTGCCCGTTGCTCCGTGGGCAACCCCTACGGCAGATATAACGAGGGACTTTTGTATAAGCTCTTTGGTGTGAACGCCGAGCTTCTCATCGACCACGCGTGGGGCTGGGAGCCCTGTACGATAGAACAGATCAAGGCGTATAAGCCGCAGTCAAATAGTCTTGGCTCGGGTCAGGTCCTGCATTGTCCGTATGACTTTGAAAAAGCCAAGCTTATCACTCGCGAGATGACGGATCTGCTTGTGCTTGACCTTGTAGAGAAGGGACTTGTCACCGATCAGCTCGTGCTGACGGTTGGGTACGACATAGAGAACCTGACCGATCCCAAGATCAGCAAGCAATACAAGGGGGCTATAACGACGGATTACTACGGCAGAAAGGTGCCAAAGCACGCGCACGGCACCGCAAACCTTGGTAAGTTCTCGTCCTCGACAAAGGCGATTATTGCCGCTGTGGACGAGCTTTACGAGCGCATAGTTGACCCGAGGTTGCTTGTCCGCCGCATCAATATCGTAGCAAACAGACTTAAGGACGAAAACGAGATTAAGAGTCAGCCTGTGGCGGCAGAGCAGCTCAGCATTTTTGACGACTTTGAGGCAATCGACCGCGAGCGCGCCGAGGAGGAAGCGTCATTGCAAAAGGAAAAGCAGATGCAGTCCGCGATTATAGATATTAAGAAGAAATTTGGAAAGAACGCAATACTGCGAGGAATGAACCTCGAAGAAGGCGCAACGGCAAAGGACCGTAATGCTCAGATCGGCGGACACAAGGCGTAGATATATAAAATTTTATAATGGAGTTGAATAAATTGATTTTCAAAGGTATCTCAAAGGAATTTTCACTGCTAAACGAGGACCAGTATAATACAATAGGCGATTTTTGGGATGAAATGGCTTTATTATATGGTTTAGAAAATTTGCAAGGCTTAGGATATAAATGGTCAGATAATAAAATATTTTATGCTATCGGTCTGAAAGATGGAGATATAAAAGATTATAATTTGTGTATCAGTTTACCTGATGAGGGTTGGACTATTGTTGATGGAAAAACAACTAATCTTAAGGAAATTTATGATGCAATATATAAAACAGGTTCATTAAAATACGAAATAGAGACATTTGCTGAAAATGGTAAATGTCAAATAAAATATTATAGATAAATTCCAATTTGGCGATTAGTTTGAAAGGAGATGCGGTATGACCGAAGCAGAAAAGAAATATGCGGACATAATCAATATGCCGCATCATGTATCCCCCAACAGACCGCGAATGTCGGACACCGACCGAGCGGCGCAGTTTTCGCCCTTTGCGGCGCTCACGGGCTACGACTCAACCGTTGCAGAGGCAGGGCGACTCACTGACAAGAAGCTCAATATATCCGAGGATATGAAGACGGTTCTCAACGAGAAAATGCAGATGATTTTCGACTATCTTGACGACAAGCCGTTTATTTCCGTCACGTATTTTGTCCCCGACAAAAAGAAGTCGGGCGGCGCATACGTGACCGTCTCGGGAGTTGTCAAGGAAATAAGCGAGTACGACAGAGCAATCATACTCACCGATAAAACGTCAATTCCCATCGAGCAGATCTGCGAGATCGAAGGGGAACTGTTTAAGTGGGTGGAGTAAACTAAATAAGCAGAATTATGATATTTATTGTCAGGCAATAAAGATCATAAAAAAACAAGGCGCGAAATTCGCGCCTTGTTTTTTTACGTCATTCTTTTTCTTATCTTTTCAAGCGCAGCTTTTTCAATGCGTGATACCTGAGCCTGCGATATGCCGATATAGGCTGCTATTTCGGTCTGTGTTTTGTCCTTGTAGTAACGTAGATAAATTATTTTCTGTTCTCGTTCGTCAAGCTTTTTGAGCGCATCCTTGAGGGCAATGTTTTCAAGCCATATATCGTCGCCCGAGGTTGTATCGCATATTTTATCAAGCACGCATACGGAGTCGCCGTTTTCGTTATACATAGGCTCGTAGATAGATATGGGATCAACTATGGCTTCCATAGCACGAACCACCGCCTCGCGCTCGCATCCGAGCTTTTGGGATATTTCATCGACTGACGGCTCGCGGTCGCTTCCCGCCTGAAGCTCCTCCTTTGCCTGGAGCGCGCGATATGCAAGGTCGCGTATTGAACGGCTTATACGAATAGCGTTGTTATCCCGCAGATAACGCCGTATTTCGCCTATAATCATCGGGACGATTATAGAATGTAGAGAACGACGGAGGAGAATAAAAATGACGAGAAAGCAGGCACTTGAGAAAACCATAGAAATCCTTATAAACATTGAGGATTTTAATGATAAGGAAGAAACAATAACAAAGCTAAACGAGATTATTCACTCACTCCCAATGACGGGTTGGGACGACAAAACGATAAGGGATAGCGTGGATCAATACATACTTGATAACCAAAGAATTCCGACGGCATCAGATTTCAAAAAGAAAGGTCTGCCGCCGCATCCCGTGATCCAAAACAGGTATGGAATTACACTGTCGGAGTGGCTGGATATAAATTACCCAAGACCAAGGTATAATAATGAAGAAAAAATGAAAGAAGGCACGGCGGAGTTTATTATTGCCTACAACGATATCAAGCCAGCAAGCGCAAAGGATTTTGACAGACGCAGACCCAAGGGTGTCAAAAGCTGGGTGACTATTGCGCAATATAATAAATGTAGCAATTGGAAAAGCTTGTTGAACAAACTCTCGCTGAAGTC
>JAZRCL010000078.1:0-6022 GCA_045659745.1 Eubacteriales bacterium | reverse complement strand
GGTCCCCAGCCCTCAGCATGGGGATCGATCTTGTTCTTGATACCGTCAAGACCTGCCATGAGGATTGCCGCATAGCAGAAGTAGGGGTTACAGGTAGCGTCGGGGTTACGAAGCTCGAAGCGACGCTTCTCGGGGCTCTTCGCATATGCAGGAATACGGATAACCGCAGATCTGTTAGAGGTAGCGTAGCCAACGGTTACGGGTGCCTCAAAGCCGGGAACAAGACGCTTGAATGAGTTGGTAGAGGGGTTAGTGATTGCACAAAGGGAAGAGATGTGCTTAAGAAGACCACCCATGAAGTAGTGTGCGGTCTCGGAGAGATGCGCATATCCGTTATCATCGGAGAACACGGGCTGACCGACCTTGAAAAGAAGCATATGAACGTGCATTCCGCTTCCCGCCTCGCCGTAAATGGGCTTGGGCATAAAGGTTGCGCTCTTGCCGTACTTGAGTGCGGTGTTGTGAATAATATACTTGATCATCATAGTAGCGTCTGCCATGTGAACTACCTCACCAAGCTGAGGCTCGATCTCAAACTGGCCGGAAGCGGCTACCTCGGGGTGATGGTAGTTGATGTCAATGCCCATTTCCTTCATGAGCATACACATCTCGCTACGGCACTCGTAGGCAACGTCAAAGGGCTTTGCAATATGGTAATTCTTCTGCTTGGGAACGATAACGCCCAAACCGTCCTCGGAGCTACCGCTGTTCCAATAGGACTGAACTGCGTCAACCTGAGCGGCGATAACGTTAGACTCAACGCTCCAACGAACGTCGTCAAAGAGGTAAAACTCAAATTCGGGAAGTATCTTCATCTCGTCAGCAACACCCGAGTCCTTCATATACTGAACAGCCGCCTTGATGATGTTTCTGGGGTACTGCGCGAGGGGGCGGTTTTCGGGGTTGTCGATGATCATGGCATTACCTGTCATGGAAAGGGTGGGGATAGAGCAGAAGGGGTCGATTACAGCAGTGTCGGGGTCGGGAATGAATACCATGTCGCTCTTTTCAACAACGGCGTAGCCATAGTTGGACGCGTCAAATCCGATACCGCTCTTCATGGTGTCCTCGGAGAAGTTCTCTGCGGGGATTGTCACGTGACGGTACTGACCGTTGATATCAACCATCTTGAAGTCAACCATTTTGATGTTATTTTCTTCGATAAGCTTTACGATGTCCTTGATTGTTTTGCTCATAGCCATAACCTCTTTCAAATTGGATTATTCTCGTTATAAACGATTATGCTTTATTTTAGCACAATTTATTTACAGTTGTCAATATAAATTGTTTACACAAATGAAAAATTTGGAATATGATTTTTAATGATATTGCCTACCCGACAGGATTTTGAACCCTTACATAAATCGCAAGCGATTTATGTGTCGTGTTTCAATTTGTCCTGTGCCCCAACCAAACAACGAAAAAAGCCACCCTAATGGGTGGCTTGTTGTTTGGCTGGGGCACAGGGATTCGAACCCCGGAAATGTCAGAGTCAGAGTCTGATGCCTTACCGCTTGGCGATGCCCCAATGTTTACGACCACATAATTATAGCAGAAGATTTTGGGTTTGTCAATAACTTTTTTGAAAAAAATAAAAAAAATTCTAAATCCTTGAAAATGATTGAATTGTTAAAAGTTTTGTGCTATAATCATACTGTTATTATTTCCCTTATCAAAGGAATTTATACAAAAAATCTCTACCCGTGGCACAGCTGGATAGCGCGTCAGACTCCGACTCTGAAGGTCAACGGTTCGAATCCGTTCGGGTAGGCCAAACACAAAGCAGAGGGGCACGCGCCCCTCTGCTTTGTGTTTAACCACCCGAACGGTAAGAAGAAACGTTATACATAATTTTGCACTGCAAAATTATGTGAGGGTTCGAAATCCGTTCGGGTAGGCCAATAGCCCCTTTACATTTTAGTTTCAATATGCTATAATAAACCCAGAAAGGCGGTGATGTGTGGATATGGAAAAGGAAACTAAGAACATTATAACCAAGGAGACGATTGCAAAAGATCTCCAAACTGAAGATAAAAAGAGGTCCCGCTTTTTACTCATCGCAACGGTCGTTTACATAATTGTGGTGAGTAGCGTGCTTTTGGCAGTTTATTTTTTTGGATTAAAAAATAATAAGATAGAAGTTATAGGTTACGTCATCTTCTTTGCGTGTGTATTTATTTGCCTTTTGCCGTTGTTTTCCTTTATATCTCTTTTGACAAAATGTCTTAAAGGACAGAACAACACTAATTTTTTTGTTATTACCGACGAGGTTGTTTATAAGGAAGAAAAGACAATACGAAGACGAGAGACGATGCTTATAAAAAAGGTGATACATCTTTACAAGTGCGGCGATATTGAAGTGAATTCGACTTGGTATCAAATAACTGCTAAGAAAGATGTTTTTTATGTGGTTGTTCGTGACAGAGATTCAAAAATTGCGCTGAAATGCTATCCTGCTAAGTTGTATGAATATATAGAATGATTTTGTCATCTGAAACGATCACCGAACACAAAAAGACGCCCACGGGCGTCTTTTTGTGTTGGAATATATTATTTCTTTTTCGACTTATAAAGCAATGCTCCTATTACCATTATGACTGCGAAAACTATAAGGTAGAACAGCACGGGGAAGGCAAACTCTCCCGCAGCGGCTGCCGCCCTGTATTTTACTATGCCGTGGGCGTATATTGCAACGAAGATCATAAACAGCGAGCAAATTATCGCAAGGACAGGCATCACGATATTTTTGAAAATATTGTTTTTGCCTTCCTTTTTTATAAACATAATGAATATGGGAATATAGAGCGCATAGACCGTGATTATCGGCAATTCGGACGAGTCAAAGCTGAACGGGCCGAATATGGGGGCTGTGAGGTTTGCGCCATAGAAATAGAAGAACCACGCGCCACAGAAAAGCAGAGTCAATGCGCTTGAATTTGCGGGCATATTGGTCTGGGGGTCTATTTGCGAGAACATCTTGGGGGCGGGGCCGTTTCCGCGCACGGACAGAGAATAAAGCGAGCGGGTGTTTGCCAGCATAAGTCCGTTGAGCGTGCCAAGGCAGGAGACAACTATAAACGCATTGAGAATAGTACTGCCTACGTTGCCAAAGAGATTTTTGAACGCCGCAGTCGAGCCCTGAGTCTGAAGGACGTCAACAGACGCTCCGCCCGAAAGTCCTATAAAGTAGGTTATATAAATCACCATTATCACCGCCGTGCCTATTACGAGCGCGCGGGGGAGGTTCTTCTTGGGCTCTTTGAGCTCGGAATTTATGGACGTTGCGATTATCCAACCCTCGTATGCGAACGCTGCCGCGCCAATACCTGCAAAGATGCTGTCGAATCCGCTGCCTGCCGAGCTTGCCGAGGACGTAAACGCGTCCGCGGTGTTGCCGTTGACAAGGCCTACTATTGTTCCCACTACGACTATAATCGCTAAAGGAATAAGCTTTATTACGGTTGCGCTGACCTGAAATTTTCCCGCAAGCTTGGGGGAGAGGACGTTGATGGCGTAAGCCAGACACAGATAAAATCCGCCGAGCGCCATACAAAGACCGCTTGTGATGTCGGCGTTAGCGTCAAAGAGGATAAGCGTGTATCTTGCAGACACCCACGCAAGCACTGCCGTCATTGCGGGGAAGTATATGCTTGTGAGAAACCAGCCTGTCATATACGCGTATCTCGGGCCGACTATTGCCTCGGCGTAGTCCACGACGCCGTTGACCTTGACGTATCTTGTGGCGAAGTTTGCAAAATTGAAGGCGCAGATTATCATAATAACGCCGCCAATTACCCATGCAAGTATTCCGAGAAGCATATTGCCGCCCGTGTAGTTGAGAATATCTTGCGCCTTGAAGAACACGCCCGAGCCGATGACTATTCCCACGACCATACATATTGCGGTGAAAAGGCCGTATCGCTTTTGCATCTGGTTGTTATCCATTGATTTTCTCCTTGAAAATTAGAATATGGGATATCCTGCTGCTGTGTGTGCCTCTATAAGCTCGTCGCACATAGAGATGATGTCGTCTATTGAAAGCTCTGCTGCGGTGTGAGGCTCAAGCATAGCAGCCTGATAGAGATGCTCGCGCTTGCCAGTGGCTGCCGCCTCGATTGTGAGGAGCTGAGCGTTTATATTTGTCATATTCATAGCCGCGCACTGAACGGGAAGTCTGCCGACGTAGGTGGGATGAATTCCGCCTCCGTCAACCATACAGGGAACTTCGACGCACGCGTCGGAGGGGAGGTTGGTGATAAAACCGTTGTTGATCACGTTTCCGCCTATCTTGTAGGGTTTGTTTGTGATTATTGCCTCCATAATATGAGACGCGTATTCGAGGGAACGAGTATGCTCGATATTTCCGCCCGCCATAAGCTCGTCACGCTGCTTTTCCCAACCTGCGATCTGACCTACGCAGCGGCGGGGATATTCGTCGAGCGGGATATTGAAGCGCTCGATAAGCTCGGGATATTTTGATTTGATATAGAAGGGGTTGTATTCCGCGTTATGCTCGCTGGACTCGGTACAGTAATATCCGAATTTATCTATATAGTCAAAGCGCACCATGTCGTGATGCTTGCCTTCCGCGTTCTTCTGCTTTGCTCTTTCTTTGATGAGGGGGTAAAGGTCGTTTCCGTCTTTGTCTCGAATGTCAAGAAGCCAGCCCATGTGATTTATACCCGCTATAAGCTCACTGCCGACGATGTTATGGTCAATGCCAAGATGGCCGAACAGACAGGGCGTGCAGGACTGAACGCTATGGCAAAGACCGATGGTTTTGACGTTGGTGTATCTCGCCATATAGCCCGTGAGTATTGCCATGGGATTGGTATAATTGAGGAAGTAAGCGTCGGGGCAGACCTCCTCCATATCCTTTGCAAAATCCTTGAGGACGTGTATGGTTCGCATACCGCGCATAATACCGCCGATGCCGAGGGTATCGCCGATGGTCTGTCTGAGACCGTACTTTTTGGGGATCTCGAAATCTAATATGGTGCAGGGATCGTAAAGACCTACCTGAATCGCGTTTACGACAAAGCGCGCGCCGCGGAGCGCGTCGCGTCTGTTCTCTACACCGAGATATTTGTGTATTTTTGCCTTGCCCTCGTTGTACTTCTTGTTAAGAAGGTCGATCATAAGATAGGACTCCTCAAGTCTTGCACCGTCAATGTCGTAGAGTGCGATCTCAAGGTCATTCTGCAAAGCGGGTGTAACTAAAACGTCGCCAAGGACGTTTTTAGCAAATACGGTACTGCCCGCGCCCATAAAAGTAATTTTCATAATAGTCTCCTTTTCTTTTTTGTGAGAATTTAAGAAATGATTTGTATCTCCATGTAAATTATATCACTCTTTTATATCAAAAGGTATTGATTTTTGTGGTGGAAATATGGTAAAATGTTGTTTAATGGAGGGCGATTATGGAAAGTTATTTGATTGATGAGGGAGTAGACTCTAAGATAACTCCGCTGTTTATTGGGTGGCAGTGCTGCGAAGGAGGACATAGCTTTGGTCCGTTCGTTCGAGATTGTTATCTGATACATTTTTGCCTCAGAGGTTGTGGAGTACTAAAAAATTCGCAGGGAGAATTCAGCATAGGCAGTGGCAGATTTTTTGTTATCCGCCCGGGCGAGATTACCACGTATATCGCAGACCAAAAGAACCCGTGGGAATATACGTGGATTGCTTTTCGCGCGGAGGCGATTACGTATTTTGACGGTGAGACTGTTGTATTTGACACTCCTGCGCACATTGACGATAGGCTACTGAGCCTGGTGCGAGATAAATCGGCATCCAAGGAGGCCTGTCTTGCCATAATATACGATCTGCTTGACCGAGTTTTCCGCAGGGAGCAGAACGACGAGGGTGACGAAAGAATACGTCAAGTGAGGCGATACATAAAATACAACTATATGTTGCCTATAACGGTAAGTAGTCTTGCCCGCAATTTTGGGTTTGAACGCAGTTATCTGTACAGAATTTTCAAAAAGCGATACGGAAAGGGCATAAAGGAGTATATCGT
>JAZRCL010000077.1:0-11614 GCA_045659745.1 Eubacteriales bacterium | reverse complement strand
TAGCTTATCTTTATTTTTGCCTGCTTTGTAGTCATTCCCGTAAGCTTGAAAAAGGGCTTGTGGCTTGATAACACGTCGCCGTATGCCATGTCAGAAAACGCGGAGAGTGAGGCATACGCCTTGTCGTCGGAAAAAATCGCCGCCACAGCACCTCGCATATGTGTATCGAAAAGCTTTTGGTCTGTTATGTAATGTTTGCTTTTTTTGTAATTATACACCGATACGCCCGCAATAAGTCTTTGGTGCATAGACGGATTGTATCTGTCGGAAATATCAATAAAAAACTCAGGAAGGCTTGTGTACGTGATAAATTCCGAAAATTTATCCCCAAGACAACCGTCGGGCAGGGAGAGATTATGCAGGATACAGAAATCCGCTATAAGATTGCCTATACCGAAATACGCCGCCTGCTTGTCCTTATACTGCGCCGAATAAAGCTTGCAGAGCATTTTCAAAATCTCGTTTTTGTCCTCGTCCTCGTCTGCCACGATAAGCTCGTGCGCGTAAAGTATAACGTAGGATATATCACATTCAAGAAATACTCCGCGGCGGATATTCTCGCGCCACCACAAATAATACGCGAGCTGAGGGCGTGTCATTTGCGAATATCTCGGCATCATTGAATAAAAGGGAACGTGGGGAACTTCTCGTCCGACTCGGTCAAGCAGCGCCGCTCTCTCACGCAAAAACAGATTGCTTTTGGCGAAAACACTGTTAGCGTCAAGGTCGGTGAATATCTGAACTTGCTTGATAAATGGATTTGTAGGCCGATATTCAAGTATCAGCTTTCGGTCAGTGTTAGGCTTTTTTTGAGTGGGGGAGACGAAGCGGGTTATAGTGCCGTCTGCGGAAAATGATGAGTCCGCGTAGGTGCTTTTTTTTGCGGAGTCTGCGCTCGGCAGATCTATCTCAGATACTGAGACCGACGACTTCTGAATACGCGGCTGTACGGGTGTTTTTTGAGTTTTATAGCTCGACAGATCCCAAAACAAATCGTCGCCGAATGACTTTTTCTTATCGTCCTGCATTATATTCGCCTCCTTCTTCAAAAATCCGACTAAAGACGACTCGGGTCTTAACACTCTATTATAGCACATTTTTGTTTGCTTGTCAAACGAATAAAAGGTCGAATAATATTTTTGTGGCTTTTTTACATTTTGGGCGGGAGGTATTTGTGCATAAATGAAATTTTGGCGGGGCTTATTGACACAACGCGCGCTTACGTGTATAATTAAAGGCGGATAAAATTGTTATTTTGAGAGGTAAGATAATGATAAAACAAAGCTGGGAAGTAGTCCTTGACGGAGAAACTCACAAGGTGGAATATAATTTTTCGCGTTTGAGCGGAAAGACAGTGCTTGTTGTAGACGGCGACGCCTTTGCCGTTAAGGGAAAGCCCTTTGGCATTGGCGTGCAAAGGAACGAGCCCGTAATTGTCGGTATGTGTCAGGCAATACTCAGTGTTTCGAGAAACGGACATGCGACCCTTATAGTCAGAGATTCAACTGAAGTGACAGAAATAAAATAAAAAAACGAGAGCATCGCTCTCGTTTTTTATTTGAGTTATATCAATCCTTCATAAGTCTGAGTCCCGCAACGTCAGAGACAGGGAGCGAGAAGGCTAAGGGATGGTGATTTTCGTCGCCGCAATTATGCGAGGCTATTGCCTGCATAATGCTATTTCTTTTTTCTTTTTTAGCAACTATATAGATTATTTCCTTTTCGTCGGAAATAGACATACCGAAGAAGGTATCAAAGCCCTCGCGCGCAGTGCCCTTGGCTTTTACTATAGTGCCGCCTGTTGCGCCTGCGGTGCGTGCGGCCTTCATTACGTCGGCGCTGTTGCCCTTGGGGCATATCGAAACTATAAGCTCCATGTTAAGCTTCCTTTCGTCGTTGAATTTGATTTCATCCTCGCCCTGTGTCTTGGGCTCGTGACTCTGTATTTTCTCGCACAACGCCTTGGACGCGATGCTTGAGAGCGGGATAGCGACGGCAATGCCTCTGTTGGGCAGGTCGATGTCCATTTCATACGTTAGGTCTACCTTGAGCTTTTTGACCTGACCCTCCGTCACGATGGATTGCATAAGCATTTTTTCACTTTTTTCAAACCCGAGAATGCTCAAAGTCTCGGAGTTTGCCGCGCCGTCGCAGAGAGTGCTGTATATCGGCGCTACGTTTTCTCTTACGTAAAACGCCGAGAACTCATCCGCGTCGTCTTTATTTACAATGGTTATAAACAGATATAAGTTTTGCATCAGCATGATCCCCTGTTTTAATTGAGTTGCAGTGTCAGGACATAAATCTTGACGTGTCAAATTCAACTATCTCGCAGTCGTATTCAACACGCGTCTGGGATACGGGAGAGTCGAATTCCATAATATCCAACGCGTCCGTGTTGATGGTATATTCCTTTTCCGCGTGAGTAAGTCTATATTTATAGACAAGACCCATTACTTGAATGGAAATAGTAGGTGTCATAGCCACCAGCGCGATAGTTCCAAAGGCGTCACTCATAACGGTTGCATCACCGCCGTTTGCTGCCTCGCAGACGCCGATAGTCAAGGGAAGCAGGAATGTTGCGGTCATAACGCCCGAGGCAACACCGCCAGCGTCAAACGCTATTGACGTAAATATTCCGGGTGTTATAAATGCAAGAAGAACGGCTATTATATATCCTATCACAAGGAAGGGAAGAAGTGACATTCCCGTGAGCGCACGTATAAGCGCGATTCCGGCGGCAACGGCAAGTCCTATTGCCATCATAAGCGGCAGAATCTTCTTTGGGATGCTTCCCGAGGTTGCCTCCTCTACCTGCTTTTCAAGCACTCCCACAGCGGGCTCGGCATAAATGATAAAGAATCCGAGCAGCATACCGATAGGAACCACAAGCCAAGCGAAATTACTTGAGGCAAGCACGTGTCCGATATAGCTTCCGACGGGCATAAAGCCTACGTTTGCGCCGACAAGGAAAAGGATTATTCCGATAAATGTATATACGGCACCCATTCCGATCTTGAGCATATGGTTTTTGTTGACCTTTTCCGTGTAGTGCTGGAATATAAAGAAGAATGCAAGAATAGGCAGCAGTCCCATCAGCACGTCGCCCATATATTTGGGAACGGCGGACAGAAATTCAAGTCCCATTTGCTGTGAGTTTGAAAAGGACGGGAGATCGTGAGGAATATACTGAATACCCTCAATCCCGATAAGACCCATAATAAGTACCGACAAAATAGGACCTATCGAGCATATTGCCATAAGACCAAAGGTTGAGTCCTCTCCTGACTTCTGGTCGGACATGGCGGCAATACCTGCGCCTATTGACATTACAAACGGCACGGACATAGCTCCCGTTGTCACTCCACCTGCGTCAAACGCGATAGCAAGAGTCTCCTTGGGGACAAGAAAGGCAAGTGCAATAATTATTCCGTATCCTGCAAGAAGGATGTATTTAATTTTGACGTTGAAAATTATTCGCAATACCGCTATGACGAGGAACACGCCGAGGCCTATCGCAACCGCAAGAATGAACATAAACTTCTTGGCGGTGTATCCTGCAAGAACGTGCAGGTCGGGTTCGGACACGGTTATAAGCATACCCACCGCCAGAGAGATAAGCGCGATTATGTATAATTTTCGGGATTTTGTAAGATTTGAGCCTATGTGATTGCCTATTTTGGACATAGACATTTCTGCTCCGAGCGAGAAAAGTCCAAGGCCTAATATAAGCAAGCACGAGCCTATTATAAATGCAATAAATATGTCATTTGGAAGAGGGCAGACGGTGACAGATAAAAGCACCACGATCAATGCGATTGGCAGGACCGACATACAGGCTTCCTTGACCTTTTCCAAAATTATTGTTTTTCTGTTTTTCATTTTCACCCAAATAGAAATATAATATATATCTATTATAACTTATATTCAGGCGGTTGTCAAGCGCATAAAGACAATTAAAGACGCATTTACCGCCCATAAATATAAATAAAAAGTAGAAAAATAAATCTTTTGTTTGATTTTTGGCGAAACTTTGCTGATGTAAAAAATACTTGACAATTATTGTAATATATGATAAAATATATAATTGGATTGATATTGATATTTGCCGATACACTTTTGTCGGCAAGGGAGGTTTAATATATGAAAAACACAGAAAAGACAATGGACAAAATAGTTGCCCTCTCAAAAAACAGAGGCTTTATATTCCCCGGCTCCGAAATTTACGGTGGACTTGCAAACACCTGGGACTACGGCCCGCTTGGCGTTGAGCTTAAGAACAACGTAAAGAAGGCTTGGTGGAAGAAATTTGTTCAGGAAAATAAGTATAACGTTGGTCTTGACGCCGCTATCCTTATGAACCCTCAAACATGGGTTGCATCGGGTCACCTTGCAGGCTTTTCCGATCCCCTTATGGACTGCCGCGAGTGTCACGAGAGATTCCGCGCGGACAAGCTTATCGAAGACTATTGCGCAGAAACAGGTTTTGAGCTCCCTAAGCCCATTGACGCATTCACAAATGCAGAAATGAAGGATTTTGTTGAGGAGCACAATATTCCTTGTCCTACCTGCGGAAAGCATAATTTTACTGACATTCGTCAGTTTAACCTTATGTTCAAGACGTTCCAGGGTGTCACAGAGGACGCAAAGAACACTGTATATCTCCGTCCTGAGACTGCGCAGGGTATCTTTACAAACTTTGTAAACGTTCAGAGAACTACACGTAAAAAGCTTCCTTTCGGTATAGGACAGATAGGTAAGTCATTCCGTAACGAGATAACCCCCGGTAACTTTATCTTCCGCGTGCGCGAATTTGAGCAGATGGAGCTTGAATTCTTCTGCAAGCCCGGCACGGACCTTGAGTGGTTTGCATATTGGAGAGAATTCTGCCACAACTGGCTTCTTTCCATTGGTCTTAAGGACGAAAATATCCGTCTTCGTGACCACGATCCCGAGGAGCTTTGCTTCTATTCCAAGGCAACTACAGACTTTGAGTTCCTTTTCCCGTTTGGCTGGGGCGAGCTCTGGGGTGTAGCTGACCGTACGGATTATGACCTTACACAGCATCAGAACGAGTCCAAGAAGGATCTTACCTATTTTGATCCCGAGACAAACGAAAGATATACTCCTTACGTTATCGAGCCCTCGCTTGGTGTAGAGAGAAGCGTACTCGCGCTCCTTTGCGACGCATACGATGAGGAGATTATAGACGCAGAGAAGAACGATGTTAGAACCGTGCTTCATTTCCACCCTGCAATCGCTCCCGTTAAGGCGGCAATTTTGCCTTTGTCCAAAAAGCTTTCCGAGAAGGCTGGCGAGGTTTACGATGAGCTTTGTAAGTACTATAACGTTGAGTTTGATGAGACGGGCTCTATCGGCAAGAGATACCGCCGTCAGGACGAGATCGGTACTCCTATCTGTATCACTTACGACTTCGATTCCGAGGTCGACGGTTGCGTGACTGTACGTGACAGAGATACTATGGAGCAGGTAAGAATTCCGATTTCCGAGCTTAAAAATTATATAGAAAATCTCCTTCAGTTCTGATAAAGATGAGTGATTTCAAGCTTTTTGGTACCTTCGTTAACGTCATAACGGTTATTGCCGGCTCTCTTATTGGTCTGCTTATTATGTGGATAACCCACAAAAAAGGAAGAAGTATTGAGAAAACCAAGAGAATAACCGATTCTATACTCAAGGCGCTAGGCCTTTGCGCTATATTTATAGGTCTTGGCGGTGCTATTGAGGGTAGTGTAAACGGGCGCATAATAAACGCGCTGGACGGCAACGTCGGTATATCATTTGGAGATATTGCAACTGAAAGAACTCTTGTAATTATTATATCCATGGCGCTTGGTACTCTTATTGGAGAGCTTATAGACATTGATAAATGGGTAAATAAGCTTGGAGATAAGATACAAGCAGTCACAGGAGGCAGATTTGGCAACGTCACACAGGGATTTGTCACCTCGTCACTCTTGCTTTGCGTGGGCTCTATGACTATCGTAGGCTCTCTTAACAGCGGTCTCAAGGGTGATCACACCTTGCAGTTAACGAAAGCGGCGATGGATTTCGTGTCCGTTATTGCGCTTGCATCAACTATGGGAGTCGGAGTGCTGTTTTCTGCGGCGTTCGTGCTTGTTTATCAGGGCGCACTTACACTTCTTGCGGGCGCTGTGTCGGGATTTTTGAGCACCGACGTCGTCACCTGTATGACTGCAGTGGGATCGCTTGTGATTATCGGACTTGGAATTAACATCGTCACAAATTCCAAACTCAAGACCACGAATTTCCTGCCTGCTATGTTCTTGCCGATAGCGCTCGTGCCGCTTTACGACTGGATAGTAAGCTTATTTGCATGAAAAAACGGAATCATATGATTCCGTTTTTCTTTTATTTATAAGGGATTTGCGAAAAAGCAAGCCGAAAGAGCACTAAGCTCTTTCGGCTTGTTCTGTTTATTATCCAAATTAACAGACAGCTATTTGTTTTTGAAAAGTTAGCTTGCGGTAAAAATTACTTGATTTCTACGGAAGCGCCAGCTGCCTCGAGGTCAGCCTTAACCTTTTCAGCCTCGTCCTTGGAGATGCCTTCCTTAACAGCCTTAGGACAACCCTCAACGAGATCCTTTGCTTCCTTAAGGCCGAGACCTGTGAGCTCACGGATAGCCTTAATAACGTTAAGCTTCTTGTCGCCGAAGCCTGTGAGGATTACGTCGAATTCTGTCTTCTCTTCTGCTGCGGGAGCTGCTGCGCCTGCAACTGCAACTACGCCTACGGGAGCTGCTGCGGATACGCCGAACTCTTCTTCAACTGCCTTTACGAGGTCAGCGAGTTCAAGGATTGTAAGTGTCTTGATTTCTTCAAGAATATTTGTGATCTTTTCGGATGCCATTGTGATATACCTCCTGAAATGGATATTTTAAATTTTTTGTTTGCGTGATTTCACGCGCTTATGTTTTCTTTGTGTTTTGCTTGATTTTCAAGCGGTTTGAATTGGTTTATACCAATTATTCTGCAGCGGGAACTTATTCTGCTGCGGGTGTCTCTGCAGGTGCTTCCTCGGTTGCGGGTGCTTCTTCTGCTGCTGCAGGAGCTGCCTCCTCGCCCTTGTCGATAACTGCCTGGAGAGCATATGCGAAGTTGTAAAGAGGGGACTTGATGGAGCCGAGGAACTTTGCGATGAGCACTTCCTTGGAGGGAATGCTTGCGAGTTCGTTTACGCCTGCTGCATCAATTACGCCGCCATCTACGTAACCTGCCAAAATATTGAAGGACTCGATCTTATCTGCATATTCCTTGAGGATCTTTGCAGGAGCGATGGGGTCATCCTGGCTGATTGCGATAGCAGTCATGCCGTTGAGGTACTGCTTCATGTCGCCGTAGCCGCACATGTCGCAAGCTCTGCCTGTAAGAGTGTTCTTCATAACAACGTACTTAACGCCTGCTTCACGAAGAGCCTTACGAAGCTTTGTGTCGTTCTCAACAGTAATACCCTGATAGTTAACAACTACGCCCGAAGCACTTGTCTTGATCTGCTCTGCGAGATCAGCTACAACTTGCTTCTTCTGTTCAAGTATTGCATTGCTGGGCATTTTGTTTTTTACCTCCCGTAGTAATTTAGTAATAAAAAAATCTTTCTTCCCGACGTACACACGCGCTCAAGGAAGAAAGATTCTGATAAGCCTAGTTTGGCATAGCAATATTCTTTTCACACTTCCTCGGCAGGGTGGCATACGCTTTTACGGGAACCTGCTGTCTTTGGATAAAGGGAATTAATTTCCCTCACTGCGATATTATACTACAAAGAATTTTGTTTGTCAATAGGTTTTTTGAAAAAAATCTAAAATTTTTTATTTATTGTTTTTTATGATGTTTTCAGCAAGCTTTACAAGTCTTTCGCGCATCCAGAAGGGCTCAACTATCTTGAAATCTGTCTGAAGAGTCATAAGGACGCTTAAGAACTGATCAACGTTGTTGAATTCGCAAAGATAACGGCTTCTGGACTCCTTTGAAATAATGTAGCTTTTAAGTGAGAGTGCAGAGAGCTTGTTGGGGATTTCTACGAGGGCTGTATAAGGGACCTGCATCTGAATTACCGTGTTATCGGCATACGTTTCGGCACCTGTTATGTTATCTACTACCTCGGAGAGGGGATCATCATTGTCTGTTGCGAGAACGAGAGGTAAGGAATACTGCGCAGTGTAGTAATATCCCTTGTGCTCCATGCTATATTCAAGCGGCGCGCCAAGCTGACGCTTGAGATAGTCAACGTCTCTCTGCGCCTGTCTGTGAGAAATGCCGAATTTTTCGGCAAGGCGCATGGCGTTGGGGTAGTACATATTTGCTATTTTTTTGTGAAGCCACTGTATTCTTATAACAGAGGAGGCGTTAATTGACGTTTTCATCTGTGTCGGTTCCTTTCTCGTTCGTGGATGTTTGAGTGTCATTGGTCTGCGTGTCAGTGTCGTGGCGTGCAAAGAATATCTTTGCGGAGTATATTGCCATAGCGGCACAGGGAATGAAGCAGTAATTTGTGTTTTTAGCGCCCGATATAACAAGCGCAATACTTGCCGCGGTTGCTGAAATATTTAAAATGAATGTTATAGCGGAGATAAGCTTGTATGTGCCGTGGTTTCCGCCGTCCAGATCAAACTTAAGCTCCCCTGCTATGAGAAGCATAGACACAGCCATTCCGAATTGACACAAAAGCTTGTATGGGGAATTCACTGCTATGCTGTAATCAAAGTAGGTCTGCGCGATAGTTGCTCCGTAAAATAGGACTGCGCCTATACCCAATGCCGTATTTGCGACTATGCGCTTGTTGAAGAGTCCGATAAAATACGCTATTGCGACCAGTGAAAATATAACAAGCCAGAAGTTTCTGTCGATTATGGACTGTAAAAAGAGCAAGAATAATGCTATACCGCCGAGATATTGAAGAAGGGTAGTACCCTTGCGCTTGGCGGGGACGGGTTTCGCTTTTGATGCGATTGAAAGCACTATTATTGCCGCGACTGCTATCGCCATAGCTCCGCCCAGAATATAGGTCCCAAAGGCATTTTCAAAATACATAGTTTCTATATCAAAGCCAATACCGAAGAAAGTGCCCGTGAAAACAGCGAAAAATACGGAAATTGCGGCAAGACGGATCTTGAAAATTCCTTCCTTATTATATATAGGGCGTGTGGGAGTGGCTCCCGTGTCCTCATAGATGTTATTGTTCATTATGGCTATACTCCAAAAATTGCATTTGTTTACAGTACTATTATATCTCGTAAATGTTAACATTTGTTATACAAAACACAAAAAATACAAAATTTTTATGTATTTTTAAAAAATTGTGCAGAATTTTTTGAAAAAATATGCCAAACGGTGACTTGCGAGTGTGTTTTTAAGCCCAAAAGGGCTATAATTTGTATATATTGCATAAAATAAAGCTTGAAATTTCTGTAAAGTTCTACATTCGAGACACCGTAATTCTATTGACATTTGAACCAATATAGTGTATAATAGTGGAGCTTGATGTGCGATGAAGCGAGAGGTTGCTTTCGTTAAAACGAAAGGGAATTTTCGTGGAGTATGTCCGTAGAGCAAAGAAAACCTCGCGTTTTTGATGCTCGGCAAACGGGCGACAACACTTTCGTCCACAGCACAATGCAACATGCGGCATTGATGCCGAGCGTTTCTCAAAACCCCTTATATTCTCGGAATTTGTTTGAATATGCTGAAGAAAACAAATTTCGTTTTTCATGGAGAGAAAAAGAAACGCACGGGGCGGTGTACGAAAGAAAACGCCCCCAAAATCCTCAAATCAGCCATGGTTTGAGCGAAATCTAAAAAGGAGGCAACAAAAAATGGCAGTTAAAGAGAAGATCAGAGTACGTCTTAAGAGCTACGACCACACACTTATCGATACAGCAGCAGAGAAGATCGTTGCAGTAGCGAAGGCAAACGGTTCCGAAGTTTCCGGTCCTATTCCGCTTCCTACCGAGAGAGAGATAGTTACTATCCTCCGTGCGGTACACAAGTACAAGGATAGCCGTGAGCAGTTCGAAATGCGTACACACAAGAGACTCATCGATATCGTAAAGCCCAATCAGAAGACGATTGACGCACTTATGAACGTTGAGCTTCCCGCAGGCGTTGAGATCGAGGTTAAGCTCTAATATAATAATTGAAGCTTTTATCAAGCAACTCGAAATTGAAGTTTGCAAAACAAAGACAACAGCCGGTAGCACATAAGCTATGTCGGTAACTTTGTAAGTCATGTTGGGCGGACAAGACCCGTTCCAACCAATAATTTACAGGAGGAAAAACAAATGAACAAGGGTATTATCGGTAGAAAAATCGGTATGACTCAGATCTTCGATGAAAAGGGTAATGTAATCCCTGTAACAGTAATCGAGGTTGGTCCCTGCGCAGTAGTGCAGAAAAAGACAGTTGAAAAGGACGGTTATGACGCCCTTCAGCTCGGCTTCTCCGAAAAGAAGGAAAAGCACACAACAAAGGCTGAGAAAGGTCATTTTGAAAAGGCAGGCGTTTCTTACAAGAGACACCTCAAGGAGTTCCGTCTTAACGATTGCTCCGCGTACAACGTTGGCGATGTTATTACAGTCGATACCTTCGCTGCAGGTGAAAAGGTCGACGTTACAGGTATGACAAAGGGTCACGGATACACAGGTTGCGTTAAGAGATGGAATCACCACGTACTTCGTATGACACACGGTACAGGTCCTATCCACCGTCAGCCCGGTTCCATGGGAACCATTGACCCCGCAAGAGTCTTCAAGAACAAGAAGATGCCCGGTCAGTACGGTAATGAGCAGGTAACCGTGCTCAATCTTAGAGTAGTTAAGATCGACAGCGAAAAGAACCTTCTCGCAGTTAAGGGTGCAATCCCCGGCGCAAAGAACGGTATCGTATTCGTTCGCGATTCGATCAAGGCATAATCGGAAGGAGGAAATAAGTAATGGCAAACATTAATGTATACAATATGGCCGGCGAAGTAGTCGGAACCATGGAGCTTTCCGATGTATTGTTTGCTGCTGAAAAGGTGAATGAAGCAGTTCTTCACGCAGCAGTAAGAGCATATTTGCTCAACCAGAGACAGGGTACACAGTCCACCCTCACTCGTTCCGAGGTATCCGGTGGCGGCAGAAAGCCCTGGAGACAGAAGGGAACAGGAAGAGCTCGTCAGGGTTCGACACGTTCTCCTCAGTGGACACACGGCGGTATCGCTCTCGGTCCTAAGCCCAGAAGCTATCGCACGGGTCTTAACAAGAAGCAGAAGAGAGTTGCTCTTATCAGCGCTCTTACAGATAAGTTCAACAACGGCAAGATCGTAGTTGTTGACGATATCGCACTTGATGTCATCAACTACGATGAGATCGCCTGCTGCAACCTTAGCGGAAAGAGCGCTGTAAAGAGCAACTCTCTTTGTCTTCTTTGTGAGCTCTGTACGGTAGCTTCTGGGCTTAGGACCGAGAGCGATACCGCCGTGTGTCCACTGGGGAGCGCGTGTGGAGCCCTGACGTGCTCTACCTGTTCCCTTCTGTCTCCAGGGCTTTCTTCCGCCGCCGCTTACCTCAGTTCTGGTAAGAGTGGACTGTGTA
>JAZRCL010000076.1:0-39151 GCA_045659745.1 Eubacteriales bacterium | reverse complement strand
CCAATTTCTCGCACTCGCTTCTTCGATTGCCCTGTCGAGATCATCGCAAGACATCTCATTGAGCATCCGATAACGAATATTCGATTTTGAAAAATGAATTCCGTGAACGACTATCCCATCCATATCCCAAAGCAACAGCATTGCGTTGCGAGCAATGAATTTAATTTCTTCGCTCGCGTATTTTCTTGACGGATGAAAGTAACATTCGTCAAGCTCCTCTTTGAATCTCTTGTCCTCTAGAAGGCTGCATCGACTATTCTCCATCATCGATGCCCCCCCTTCTTCGAGTGACCTTCGATCCACTCTACAAGATTTTCCTTCGTCACGAGAATTCTTTTGCCGATTCTAAACGACGGAAAATCTTTTTCGCTCATGAGTTCGTAAGCGCTTGCGCGTGACACACCGAACAGTTGCGCGAGGAGAGTTGCGTTGATGAACATTGGAAGCTCATCGTAGTTTTTAATAAGTGGTTGCCTCATGATTTTTATACCTTCCTTTTTTAGAAATTAGGTTCATGTAAGTAACGCAACCTCGATGTGTCTATTCAAATTTGAATGAACGATTTGAATAAGAATTTATATCTACCCCCACGGCAGAGAAAAGAAAAATGAGCACCCGAAGAAAGCAGAGCCATGCTCTGCGAGATCTTCTGATGCTCACCCTTACTTCCCATGTTCACCGATGGGAGGATAGATCACTTTCAATTGTATTGTTTTAGCGCAAGCTTACACGAGTATCTCCGCTAACGATTTCGATCTTGATACTGTCGGAAAACAGATCGTTATTGAAGTGCTTAAAACGCTTCAATATTTCAATCATTTTCTTCGCGGCATCTCCAAACCTTCTTTCTATTACCTCAAGTCCGATGATTTCAATATGAATAGGATCACCGTACATATCAGTTAAGCAATCCCAAAACGCAGACCAATTACAGCCGTAGTAATCGGGAAATTCAAGTGCCTTCCAGATTACCGCATGCATTTCCAAATAGTAATTTACATTGGTAAAATCTATCGTATATTTTTCTTTACTCATTTTTTTCTCCTTATTGTGTAATTTCATAAAAAGTCTGATAATGGTCATATGTTGCAAACATCAAGCCGTCGTTTGAATATACAATCCTTTGACGATTTCGCTTGCCTCCGCCATAATTAATATCTGCTTCATACCAAACTCTTCCGGGAGCAGACGGCAATTTATAATCATCGTTAACATAAATATCGCCGCCAAGCATTTTCCCTGGTAATACCGAGCTTAACTTCTTGCTTGTTGTTTGCCAACCTGCTTGTTGCGCAGTTTGCTTGTTGACATAATAATCCGGCAACCGTCCAAAGTGATAGAGATATGCATCCGCTCCTTCCATTCCCCAATCAGTAGCAGTGCCAATCTGTTTTGTACGCATAGGAACATATTCACATTGACAGTTTGGGTGTGCATTTACCGACTTTTTGTTTTTTAACACAGAAATATCAACTATTTTACCGTGTTGCTCCACACAATATTGACAAGTATTAAATGCCAACTGTGACATCCAGTTTGCCCAATTTATACTGTCGCCCCATAGTTCTCTATCTTGCCTGAGATTATTTATCAATTTTTCAATAAAATTTTCTTCCATTTTTTCTCCTTTATTATATCGTATTTTTTGTTATTTGTCAATTTTAAAAACCACTTTCGTTAGGCATCACGCTCCTTTCTAAAATAAAAAAGCATCAGAAGAAAACAGAGCGTCACTCTGCAAAATCTTCTGATGCTCACCCTTGCTTCCCATGTTCACCGATGGGAGGATAGATCACTATCAATTGTTTGTGCCGTTTGCGGTCAGCACTGCACCGTTCCTATAATCGGTATCGCTACGTATCCGCACGCCACCTTCGGTTTTTCAATGATAGCTACGGTTGTTTTGCACCGTGAACATATCATAGTTTTTCCCTGATAACCTTCATCGGCCATCTTGGTTGTAATATGAAGCTTGTCCTTCGGATCACAACTGAACAGAAGAGTTCTACTGCAATCCGGGTTTGGACATCTTGCTATTGGGATTCGTTTTACTTTTCCGTCCACTTTATCGCCTCATTTCAAACTTTGATTTTCATTTAACACCTTAATGGATATCCTTAATCACCTTCAATGCGATTCCTTGAATTTCTAGTTTCGATGGATATATATCAATTTTGTTTTTAGAGTATTTCCTATTCTCGGCATGAAGCCTAGGCCTACCATCTTCCCAAAACAAACGCTTGAGTGTGGTTTCATTCTCGATAAGAGCAACAACCACATCTCCGCTGTTAGCAGTATTAGTTTTCTTCACCAGAATTAAGTCGCCTTTCTCGATCCCGATATCCACCATCGAATCTCCGTAGGCCTCAAGCAAAAAGCATTCACCGTCAATCCAATCCTCCGGGATTGCGAGATATCCTCGTATATGCTCCTCCTGCTCGTCGGGAGATCCACAAACGACACTACCAAGAATCGGCACACGATGGAATTCACAACGCATCTTGCGCTGCAATGGAATCTCCAAGGTTTTCTTCCCGTTGTAAGAAACTACTCCGCGCTTTTTAAGCTCAAGCATGTAACGGTACGCCGTTGTTTTCGCCATGCTCATATAGTCCATGATATCCGCAAGTCCGGGAGCATCGCCGTTGTTCTCTCTCGCATACCGCTTGATGAACTCCGTAATTTCTTGCAGTTTTTTCTGGTCCATAACTCTCATAAAAAGCACCTCTTTTTCTATTTCGGAACTTGTTGTTCCATTATAGCGTTTTTATGATAGTTTGTCAATACCTTTCGGAACTTTTGTTCCGTTTTCGGAAAGTCTTTTTCTTTGTTTATTGCTCCCAAATATTTTGGGAGCGGAAAGATGCATTCAAGGCCTTGCATACCGCTTGCGGTATATTGCGTTAAGCTTGTCGTGTCCGACCGACGAGTAGCAAACAAAGTGAATTGGGTACTTGACAATCTTCTCAACAAGAGTTACCATACGACACCGGCGGAAGAAGAAAAGCCCTTGAGATGGGTTTGTTATTCCCTGCTCTCAAAGGCTTCTGACCACATGGTTTGACCACGCGGTTTTGGTTCTTCTTGACCACATATTTCGGTCGGCTGCTCTCGGGCTGACCACATTGCGTTTTTCTCTGTCGGTTTTCTTCTTGCGGCTGCTACCGCCATCCTGATGCGTTGACCGATTTTGAGGTGACCACATTTTCGTTTTCGAGGTACGAGTTTTGACCACATTCTTGACCATAGTGCGGAGTGGACTACATGGAAACAGTAGTACACGAGAGCACGAAAACGTACGGTTTGGTTGACAGAATAGCACTAAAAAGCACTAGATGACACTAGAAAAACATAAAAATCGGTCTTGGGGTAATAGAGACCAAAAGTTCAAGTTTTGGCAATTGGAATTACGACACAAACTCCACAATATCCCTCTTAACGTCGTCGTAGGTAAAGTCGTTGAGTATCTCGTGTCTGGCCTTGGGATAGAGGATGCATTGAGCATCAACTCCATGTGCCTTGAGGTTATCGTAGACGGTCTGTACGCCCTTTCCGTAGTCGCCTACGGGGTCGTCCTCCCCTGCGACAAGCAGGACGGGCATAGACTTATCAATGCTACTAAACCAATCCTTGCGGTTGGAGATTTTGATAAGGGTTATAAGGTCGCCCATCGCGCTCACGGTAAAGTTAAAGGTACAGAATTTATCTGCGTAATATTTTTCTCTTATTGTAGCATCATTTGTGAGCCAAGGCTTGGGGTCGCTCTCGCTACCGCCGCCAAAGCGGTTATTATACGAGCCAAACGCTATATTGTCAATAAACTTTGAGATATGTCTGTCGCCCTTGAAGAATTTTATTACAGATATAAGGGCAAGTCCTGCTCCTGCCACAGGGTTCGGGCCAGCCGTACCCATAACTATCAGCTTGTCAGGGTGAACGTACTTTTCTGTCGCCACACGCACAACAAACGAGCCCATACTATGTCCCATAAGTATATACGGCTTGTCCTTTCCGTACTCGGACATAACCGCGTCGGAATATATCTTGACGTCACGGCAAAGGAGATCCCAACCGTTCTTTTCTGCTATATATCCAAGCTCGGAATCGTCATTTGCGGTATATCCGTGACCAAGATGGTCATAGCCAAAGCAGATATATCCCTGCTCTGCCATATCACGCATAAATCTGTCGTATCTGTAGATATGCTCAGTCATTCCGTGGACTATATGAAAATATCCCTTTGCCTCGCACTCGGGTTCATATACTACTCCAGCCAGATTGTGTACGCCATCGCTTGACAAGACCTTAAATTTCTTTACGTTAATACTCATATCAATTCTCCTCCTCGCAGGTAAATGCCCTGCAAGCCCTTACAGCTCTGCGCCAACCGTCAAGCAGAGCTTTTCTTTTTTGTGTGCCTATCGACGGATTATATACGCGGCTTGTACCCGTCTTGCTCTTAAGCTCGTCTCTGTCCTTGAAAAAGCCTACCGCAAGACCCGCAAGATACGCTGCGCCAAGCGCAGTTGCCTCGGCGGATTTGGACGTGCAAACGTCAATATCCGAAACGTCCGCCTGAATCTGCATAAGCAGAGAGTTTGCCGACGCGCCTCCGTCAACCTTGAGCGAATTTATTTTGCCATGCTGAGAAATACTTGCCATATCCTGACCCATCGCACTTATAACGTCGTTAGTCTGATACGCGATAGACTCAAGAGATGCGCGGACTATATGGCTCGCATTCGTACCGCGTGTTAGACCAAGAATGCTTCCTCTCGCGTTCATATCCCAATGCGGAGCACCAAGTCCAGCAAATGCGGGCACGATATAAACTCCGCCGCTGTTTTTGACCTTGAGAGCCATATCCTCGCTGTCCATAGATCTTTCAATCATATTCATCTCGTCACGAAGCCACTGAATAACTGCTCCGCCTACGAATACACTGCCCTCAAGCGCATACTCTATTGGTCTGCCACTCTCAGACGCGGCAATAGTCGTGAGAAGTCCGTTTGAACTTTGTATCGCGGTATTTCCCGTGTGTGCCAACAAAAAGCAACCTGTACCATACGTATTTTTTGCCGATCCAGCCTCAAAGCAACACTGACCGAAAAGCGCCGCCTGCTGGTCGCCCGCGATTCCCGAAATTGCGACCTGCTCACCCATACAGTCAAAATAGCCGAATATCTCACTGCTGCTCTTTATCTCGGGGAGCATTGACGCGGGAATATCCAGAATGTCCAGCATTTTCTCATCCCACTGACCCGTATGTATATTGCAAAGCATTGTTCTTGATGCGTTTGTTCTGTCCGTGACGAAGGATCTGCCCTTTGTCAGCTTCCAAACTATCCATGTGTCCACCGTACCGAACATAAGCTCGCCTGCCTCCGCAAGCTCGCGTGCGCCGGGGACGTTATCAAGTATCCACTTTACCTTTGTTCCACTGAAATACGGATCGATACGAAGCCCGGTTGTACTCTGTATATATTCGAAATGTCCATTCTTCTCCAGATCCTTGCATATATCCGATGTGCGACGGCACTGCCAAACAATAGCGTTATATATAGGCTTGCCTGTGCGACGGTTCCATACCACCGTGGTCTCTCGCTGATTTGTAATTCCCACCGCGGCTATCTCGGACGGAGAAACTCCGCTCTTGACCACGCACTCCGTCAAAGACGCGTACTGATTGGCGTATATCTCCATAGGATCTTGCTCTACCCAACCCGGCTGAGGATAAATTTGTCTTATCTCATGCTGAGCCATAGATATAATATTTGCATCTTTGTCAAAAAGTATTGCTCGCGCGCTCGTTGTACCCTCGTCAAGCGCAAGAATGTATTTTTTCATTTGTATCCTCCGAGAACATTTTATACTTCATTATAACTTATTTTAAGTCTTATTGCAACATCAATATTGATTTTTCTCTAAATCACACAAATTTGGTAGACGCATATTATGTATTAGAACAAAAAAGGAGGTCACCCGATGTATATAAGCAATCCCAACAGAAGAAACCGAACAAGTACTCCGCAGCCAAGCACCCCGCCCCGTAGAATTCCGGAGCCGAATCCTTATAACAATAGCTTTCAGTTCCGTCCGCCTCAGCCGCAGATGAATCCTCCATTGCCACAGATACCGCAACCTCAAGCTCCAATGCCTCAAGCTCCAATGCCTCAAGCTCCGCAGATGAATGACACGGGAATTGGCGGAATAGTTGTGCGAGTGACCACGGCGAGCGGTGCTATACCGCTTGAGGATGCGCTCGTGACTATCAGAGAATATCGAACGGGTAGCGGCGGAGATATAGTTGCAACCTTAAGAACAAACTCCTCGGGACTTACCGAAAAAATCTCTCTCCCTGCGCCTCCGCGCTCAACGTCCCTCTCCCCCGGGAACGGTAAAAGCTATTCCTCATATATTATTCAGGTCGACAAGGACGGATACAATATGCAGCAGTATATAAACGTTCCTGTGTTTGACGGTGTTGTCGCGGTACAGAATGCCGACCTCGTTCCCCTGCCCGAAAACGGCGAGATCGACCGCGCTGACCCATACAATTCGGGTATATTCTACGAGAGCGAGGCTCCAAGGCTCGACCCGACAAACCAAAACAATTGAAAGGACTAACCTCATGCCAAATCAACCGTATATACCAGAATTTATAACAGTCCACCTTGGTCCGCCTGACTCAAACGCGCCAAACGTCACCGTCCGCTTTGCTGACTATATTGCAAATGTCGCCTCCAGCGAGGTATTCCCTACTTGGCCCGAGAGCGCTTTGCGTGCAAACATCTACGCGCAAATATCCTTTGCGCTCAACCGCATATACACCGAGTACTACCGCTCACGCGGATATGATTTTGATATAACCAACTCCATAGCAATAGACCAGAGCTTTGTCAACGGACGCGACATATTTGATAACGTACAACGCATAGTAGATGAGATATTTAATAACTATATAAGCCGACAAGGAAACGTAGAGCCGCTTTTTGCACAGTACTGCGACGGAATAGAGGTCACCTGCAACGGCTTATCTCAATGGGGCTCGCTTGAGCTTGCAAATCAGGGCTACACTCCCTACGACATACTCACGTATTATTACGGCGACGATATTGACATCGTTCAAAACGCACCCGTAAGAGGAATTACCGCAAGCGTGCCGAGCTACCCATTGCAGCTTGGTAGCACTGGAGATGAGGTAAGAAGCGCGCAGATACGCCTTAACCGCATATCCGCAAACTTCCCCGCAATCCCAAAAATCAATCCTCCATTCGGCTTTTTCGCCGACGACACAGACGCCGCGGTCAGAAAGTTCCAAGAGGTATTCGGTCTTACCCCTGACGGTGTTATTGGCAAGGCCACATGGTATAAGCTTCAGAATATCTATAACAGTGTCAAGCGGATAAACGCGCTCAACTCGGAGGGTATAACTCTCGAGGAGATCACGCGTCAGTTTCCGGGCAATCTCTCGGAGGGCAGCCGCGGAATAGGTGTGACGACTCTGCAATATTACCTTGACTATCTCTCGGAGTTTTACGACACTATTCCGTCGGTAGCCTTGGACGGAGTATTCGGCGCGTCCACGAGAGACGCGGTAATTGCCGCGCAGAACGTATTTGGACTTCAGCCCGACGGAGTTGTAGGAGAGGAAACCTGGCGAGTTATATACAACGCCTACATAGGCATTGTGCGGACTATTCCTATTCAGTATCGAGAGGGCAACACAATTCCTTTCCCCGGTGTGTTCCTCAATATCGGTTCGGAATCCGACGCGGTACGAGTGCTTCAGGAATATCTCAACTATATTGCGGACTATTATTCCGAGATACCTTCCGTCAATCCCACGGGATACTATGGGGAGCGCACGCAAGAGTCCGTAATAGCTTTTCAGGAGCTTTTCGGTCTGCCCGCAACAGGTACTGTCGGTCCCGTCACATGGGACAGAATAGCCGATATCTACAGTGACCTTTACAACGGTACGCAACCGCAAAGCGGTCAGTTTCCCGGCTACAACGTAGGTGAGTAAGAAAAGGGGTGGTGTATAATATGTACAATAATTCAAACAATTTTCCGGATATGCAGATAGACCCTCAAGGGCTTCAGGATGCCGTATCCTATATACAAACAAATCTCCGTCAGCTCTCATATCACGATGATGATATCTACAGTGTGGCAATAGATGGTATATGGGGTAAGGAAACGCAGGACTCGCTGAGAAGCTTTCAGAAAAAATACGGTCTGCCACAGACAGGAGTTGCAGACCTTGAAACATGGGAAAGACTGAAAGACGAGGCAGATACCTCTCGAAGATTTCACTCTCCCACAGAGCCCATAAGAATTTTCCCGCGGTACCCCGCAGATTATTTTTGGGACAGAGAAAGCTCGCCAATACATCTGCAGATATTGCAGTACGTTCTGCGCGAGCTTGAAACGGAATATAATTTCGGGGATATACAGTTGTCGGGAATTTACGACGACGCGACAAGAAATGCCGTTCTGAAATTCCAACAAAAAAACGGTCTGACTCCAACGGGTGTGGTTGACCGCATAACCTGGAACAGACTTGCGGAGCATTACAACACCATTGCCGATATATCAAACCGTTAATATTTTGTTTTTTACGTAAATTGCAGACTCTAGGTCCTGGTTGACCGAGATAACGTAAATATCCACCGACTTCAGAAAATCTGCCATATCCTTTGCAAACACATCGTACATCTGAATGTCCTCGGGATATACGGTCTGTCTGCACAGACGAGTCCACGCCTGCTTTTCCGATATTTTTTCAACCGACGGAGTGTCCGCGCGCTTGATAAAGCAGAGCTTTTTGACCTTCACGGACGAATTGTCGCCGAGATTTTCTTTTCCTCTCCAAGGTGTACCGTGAGCTATAAACTCACTACCCTCACGCTTTATTACGGGCTTGTCGCCGTTGACGATCTTTACCTTGTCGCCAAACGCTTCTCTCCAGAGGTTTACGTGAGTAGTCTTACCGACTCCACGCTTTGCCGAAAAAATTATGCCTTCGCCCTCAAATTCAACCACCGCGCCGTGCAAAAGAAACGCGTGATAGGGCGGAAGCTGTGCTGCTATTTTTCTGGATAAGAGCACTCTCTCAACTACCCTGGGATTGGTTTCGTATCCACAGTTGGCGATATATTTATTTATCTCGTCTGCAGAAACTCCTACTCTGAACTTGGGAGCACCGTCACACGCCCAATCCTTGCAGTATTCGTATATGTATGACTGCTTGTTGTCTATTTCCATAACAATGTCGGCAATTTTAAGATTAAACACGGCATTCTCCCTTCTCAGAAATTTATTTGATATGCTTTCGGCGGAACCAAACGTTCCGCCGAAGCTTATTTATGATCAGAACTTTTCGATATTTCTCTTTGCGCAGTTAAACATCTTGTTCTCAAGATATGCCTTGTTATCTGTAAGGAACTTTCTGCTCTTCTCGTAATTTCCGTTAGCCGTTGCGTGAAGCTTAACGATGTATTTACCAAACTCGTCACCGTTGTTTGCGATGTTCGCCTCGATTTCTGCGATAAGCTCGGAGTCAGCGTTGAGATAAAGCTCCCAAAGTCCGGGAATGTCCTTGTCAGCAAGGTCATATACCATCTTATATGCAAGAAGTGTCTTGAGCTCGTCAACGTCGTCAAACGCCTCGTCGTTATCAAAAATATTATCTGCCCATATCTCCCTGATACTGTTGGATATGCGGCTCATAAAGAACGCCATTCTCTTATTTACAAGATCAAAGGTAAGAACGTCTGCGCTGAGATTTCTCTCTGTTTCGGAGTCATACAGGAACAGATTGGGCTCTTCATCCTCAAGTCCGTTATCTCTTACAAGGAGCACGAAATATGTGACAACACAGCCAAGAAGCACCATAACGATAGACATTATGATAAACATCACCTTATAAAAAGCGGTATTTGCAAGTGTCAGCGCGAGCACGATAAGTGCAACTCCGCCAAGAATAAGCACGCCTGCCGCAATAGACATTATAAGCAAGAGGTTGTTTTTAATTGCATTTTTGATCTTTTCCATATAGCTAAACCCAATCTTTCTGATTTTTTTGCATAATCATAATAATACAAGTTAATTATATCACATTATTATTTTTTTTGCAAGCCGTTTTGAGAATTTTTTATAGAAATTTGCCGCCCCTCTATTTTGACATTTTACTTGACTAAATTGCTTAAGAATGTTATAATAAATATGATTTTTCAATTTCCCATTCAAGGAGGACCTTCAAATGGTAAAGCTCCACGCAGACGGCATTTTCCTTTGCGACGGCAAGATATGCAAAGACTCTCCCATATCTGCCACAGAAGCAAGAAAAAACACTATAACCGCTTCAATTCTTTCTGCACACAATACGTCGGGAAACGACGAGTCGCTCAAGATAAAGTTTGACGCGTTGGTATCTCACGACATTACATACGTTGGCATTATCCAGACCGCGCGTATCGGCGGTCTCCGTGAATTTCCAATTCCCTACGCGATGACTAACTGCCACAACAGCCTTTGCGCAGTTGGCGGCACTATAAACGAAGACGACCACGTTTTCGGTCTGTCCGCGGCTAAAAAGTACGGTGGGATTTACGTTCCCGCAAATCAGTCGGTAATACATTCCTACGCTCGCGAGGAGCTCGCGGGATGCGGTAAGATGATTCTCGGCTCGGACAGCCACACTCGCTACGGCGCGCTCGGTACTATGGGCGTTGGTGAGGGCGGACCTGAGCTTGTAAAGCAGCTGCTCCGTGACACCTACGACATAAAATCTCCCGAGGTAGTTCTCGTATATCTCACGGGTACTCCCAAGCACGGTATCGGTCCTCACGACGTGGCGTTAGCACTCGTTGGCGCGACGTTCAAAAATGGATTTGTAAAGAATAAGGTGCTTGAATTTGTAGGTCCCGGTGTAAAGAATCTTCCCATCGACTTCCGTAACGGCATTGACGTTATGACCACTGAAACCACTTGCCTTTCTTCCATCTGGGAGACTGACGAGGTCGTAAAAAAGCACTACGAGGCGCACGGCCGCCCCGAGCAGTACAAAAAGCTCGCCCCCGGAGGTGTTGCATACTACGACTCGCTTATCGAGATTGACCTCTCGGCAGTTGAGTCTATGATAGCGCTCCCTTTCCACCCCTCGAACGTCTACACAATCCACGAATTCGTTGAGAACGCAGCAGAAATTCTTAAATCTGTTGAGGAAGAAGCTAAAAAGAAATTCCCCAAATGTAAATTCGACCTTGTCTCAAAGATACAGCCCGATGGCTCCGTCCTTGCGGATCAGGGTATTATCGCGGGCTGCTCGGGCGGAATGTTTGACAGCATAGTCGAGGCGAGCGCGATACTCAAGGACAGGAGCGTCGGCAACGACTATTTCAATCTTTCGGTATATCCCACAAGCGTTCCCGTGTCTCTTGAGCTTACGCGCAAGGGCGTGACTGCTGATCTTCTGGCGGCGGGAGCGGTAATCAAGCCCTCGTTCTGCGGTCCCTGCTTTGGCGCAGGTGACGTGCCCGCAAACAACGGTCTTTCTCTCCGTCACACCACCCGTAATTTTCCCAACCGCGAAGGCTCAAAGCCCGGCGAGGGACAGATCTCGGGCGTAGCTCTTATGGACGCGCGTTCAATCGCGGCAACTGCGGCAAACGGCGGAAAAATCACCGCGGCGACGGATATCGATTATGATTACACGCCTCTTGAATATACCTTTGATAAATCCGTATATGAAAAGAGACTTTATTACGGATACGGCAAGCCCCAGCCCGAGACAGAGCTTATCCTAGGTCCCAACATCACAAGCTGGCCCGATCAGTATGAGCTTGCGGACAATCTTCTTTTGGAGCTTGCGGCAGTAATTCACGACCCCGTCACCACCACGGACGAGCTCATCCCTTCGGGTGAGACCTCATCTCTCCGCTCAAATCCCCTGCGCCTTTCGGAATTTGCGCTCTCCCGCCGTGTTCCCGAGTACGTGGGCAACTCCAAGGCAGTTGCGGCAGACGAAAAATCACGCCGTGAGGGCAAGCCCTCTCAAAAGCTTATGTCACTTCTCTCAAAGGTCGGTGACGCAGAGACTCTTGCGCAGAACACTCAGTTCGGCTCCTGCGTATTTGCAAACAAGCCCGGTGACGGCTCGGCGCGCGAGCAGGCTGCCTCCTGCCAAAAGGTGCTTGGCGGCTTTGGCAACATCTGCTACGAGTTTGCCACCAAGAGATACCGCTCCAACTGTATCAACTGGGGAATACTTCCCTTCACGCTCTCGTCTGACACAAAGTTTGAATATGAGCAGGGAGACTGTATTTACGTTGGCGGAATAAGACAGGCTCTTATAGATGGCAACGAGGAATTCAATGCGACAGTAATCCGCCGAGACGGCTCAACAGAGCCTCTGACCCTCTACGTCAAGGGACTTACCGAGGAGGAAAAACAGATACTTCTTTGCGGTTGTTTGATGAATTACTATAAGAAAAAGAATAATCTTTAATATGATAACAGGCGGTGCGATGCACCGCCTGTTGTTATTGTCGCAGGGCGGAGGCTTGCTCCAGCCCTGCGGATATCAAATGCCGCGCGTGTTTTCAGTTCACAATTATTAAAAATTATTAATTTTGTGAATAAATGTTGCAATTTGGTATTTATTGTGATATAATGACACGAATTAATTATTATTTGGAGGCATTATGACCTGGGGACTTTTCAGTGCTGTTCACATTATCAGCTTATTTGTATCGGCGGCAATTATTATAGGTATTTATTTTATTTTGAAAATATTACCCGAAAAGGCAAGACTTATTACCTTATTCATTCTCTCACTCGCGGGAATCTCGGCAATAATATTCAATCTCGTCACGTGGGGCTCACCGCTTGAGTATCTCCCTTTGCACATGTGCTCTATCACGGCAATGCTCTTACCCGTCGTTGTGCTGACAAGAAGCAAGGTGCTTGGAAACCTTCTGCTTGTCTGGTGTCTCGGCGCGATTATCGCGCTTGTGGTACATAACATTCCCGAGTGCGTTATCCCCTCGGCGACATTCTTCTTTTATTACATTCCTCACACGCTTGAGTTTGCTGTGGTTATTTATCTGTTCAAATTCAAGTATATCAAGGCAGAGCCGAAATACATTCCATCAACGGTTGGAATCACGGTGGGCATCTACACGCTCGTACATCTGACAAACGTAATTTTGAACAACCACTTCGTCACAAACGGTACCCTCGACAGATACGGAAATCCCTTGCAGGTCAACTATATGTTCTCGGTAAGCCCCATAGGCAACCCTGTGCTTGAAATTTTCTACAAGATAATCCCGCATAGCTATTGGTATATGTACCTTGCCATCGTAGTACTTGTAGTGTATCTCGGCTGCCTGTTCCTTCCGAAAATCATTATTTCAAAAATCAAATCCAAAAACGAAAAAAAGGATGCTTAACGCATCCTTTTTTTTGCTTTATTTATAAGCCACTCACTTTTTCTTGGATTTCTGCTCGGGTCTGTCGCTTTCGGGATACTGGAATTCGAACATTTTCGCAATTTTTTTGCTCTTGAGTCCGATAACGTAGGACAAGAATATCACAACAAGCGCGGGGAGCGTGATAACAAAATACATACTCCAATGAGGAACGAGCAGAAGCAATCCCACGTACATTCCCTCAATTATCATAGCAATGGGTACACACACACCGCCTATCGCGCCGAAAAATCCGACGTTTGAGAAAATCTGTGCGAGCGCAATAAATACTGCAAGCAGAAGATTTATAGAGTTTGCAAGCAGCCAGAGCTTTACAGGAAGCAGATAATCAGGCTTGGTCTTTCCAAGGTCAACCGAAATTCTGTCGTCCGCGCCAAGCTTGTACGCCACGGTAAATTCAAGGAAAAGATAAAAAATTATAGACAGTATAGACGCGGCTATCTTGAACGTAGGGTTCTCAAGCTTATTTGCAACAAACAAAAAGCCTACACCGAAAAATATGCCGATAACTATCTGATTCAAAAAGAGCTTGACGGCATTATAAGAATGCTTTGCAAAAAAGTCCTTCATAATTAATTCTCCAAAAAAATAGTTCACTCTAATTATAACTAATTCCCTGCTTTTTTTCAACAAGGATTGCAGAAAATTTACAGATTATCCACTAAATAAATAATCAGTCATTGTATAATATAAGTATAGACTTGATTTTGTATAATTGTGAAAGGATAAGATTATGCCATACACTGTAAACATAGACGAATTCCCGAGTGTCGTTCGCGAATTTGCATCATACAAAACATCAATTCAGGGCTGCTCACAAAAGACCGTCGAGGAGTATCTACTCGACCTTCGCACGTTTTTCAGATACCTGCTTGCCAAGGATAGCGGCATCCACCCCGACTCCGACGAGTTTGTAGAAATTGATATTTCAAAAATTGATATTGACTATATAAAAGGCATCCGCACCGAGCAGATTTACGACTTTCTGCTCTATACTGGCAACGTCAGGAAAAATATGTGGGCGTCAAAATCCCGAAAGCTCTCAGCAATTAAGGGGCTTTTCAAATTTATGACAATAAAGCGCGGATATCTTGAAGAAAATCCCGCGGCAAATATCGAATCTCCCAAGCGCAAAAAGACTCTGCCGAAATTTCTCTCGCTTCAGGAGTCGAAGTTGCTTCTTGACGCAGTCAGAAACGACATAGAATCAAAATCCCGTCTGCGCGACTTATGTATTATCACCCTTTTCCTCAACTGCGGAATGCGTCTTTCTGAGCTTGTGGGGCTCAATATTTCAGATATTGACCGAGAGCTTTCACATATCCGCGTCATCGGTAAGGGCAGTAAGGAGCGCATAATATACCTCAATGGCGCGTGTCAAACCGTGCTTTCCGAATATCTTATGGGCGACAGACTTGACGAGATCAACCGCAAGCTCCCCGAAAAAGCAGTCTTTCTTTCAAACCGCGACCGCCGTATAAGCAACAAGACGGTTCAGGCTATGGTCTACAAGTATCTTGACTTGGCGGGTCTGGGAGCTAAGCACTATTCGGTACATAAGCTCCGTCACACCGCGGCAACCCTTATGTATCAGTCGGGCAACGTGGACATACGTGTGCTCAAGGACATTCTCGGCCACGAGCAGCTCAACACCACACAGATATACACTCACGTTTCGGACAAGAATATGATGAACGCAATGAACGCCAATCCCTTAGCCGACATCACCGACACGAAGGCAGACAGACGTATGCCCGACACGGAGGCAGACAGACGTATGCCCGACACGGAGGCAGTTTGAAAACAAGTTTTCAAACACGCCTTTTGTGCCTGTTTCGGCACAAAACGCTCGGATTTTCCAGAAAGGAAAGCTCATAAACATGAAAAATATACATGAAATCCCGATAACAGACCTTTACGGTGTGGGCAAAGCAAAGGCGGCGGCATATGCATCTCTTGGCGTGTTCACCGTGGGCGACCTGTTATATTTCTTCCCCCGCGCTTACGAAAACAGAGGATTTACAGTTCCCCTCTCTGCCGCGCGTGAGGACATAAAAAATGCGATAATCATGACCGTCGCAACAGAGCCGAGGGTAAGTCTTATTCGCCGCGGAATGTCGCTTCTCAAATTCCGAGCGTTTGACGAGAGCGGCTCGTGCGAGATAACCTATTTTAATCAAAATTATCTGAAGGATAAATTCCACGTTGGAGACACGTTCAGATTCTGGGGAAAGGTGGAACGTCAGGGCAAAAAGACGTCTATGATATCCCCCGTCGCCGAGGCGTACACCGAGAGCGTACCGCTCCCTCCGCTCGCGTCAATATACAAGCTCACCGAGGGGCTGAGTCAGAAAGTCATAGCCACACATATAGAGGCAGCGCTCACTCTCGCAAAGGATATACCCGACTATATGCCTGAGCATATAAGAGAAAAATACTCACTCTGCACTCTGCATTTTGCACTCTCTCAGATTCACGCCCCCAGTGATTATCAGTCGCTCGCAGTAGCCAAGCGCAGACTTGTCTTTGACGAGTTCTTTATGTTCGCCGCAGGTATCGGTCGCTCGTCGGGCGAGACGCATAGATACAAAGCCCCCGTCTGCTCGTACGGTGACGTCACTCCCCTCCTCGATCTGCTCCCCTACAAGCTCACGGGTGCGCAGACTCGCGCAATAGATGATATTCGTAGAGATATGGCGCGCGACATCCCTATGGGCAGAATAATTATCGGCGACGTTGGTTGCGGCAAGACGGTCTGCGCCGCGGCGGCTATGTATATCGCCGTCAAAAACGGCAGACAAGCCGCGCTTATGGCACCCACCGAGATACTCGCAAATCAGCACTTTGCCGACCTCTATCCCCTCTTTGAGAAGCTCGGTGTTAAATGCGCGCTGCTCACAGGCTCACTCACACCTGCAAAAAAGCGCAAGATTCACGAGCAGATAGCATCTATGGGTGACGATAGAATAGATATAGTTATAGGCACGCAGGCTCTTATATCCGAGGGTGTGAAATTCTCGAATGCGGGACTTGTTATAACCGACGAGCAGCACCGCTTTGGCGTTGGTCAGCGCGCGGCTCTCTCCGAGCGAAACAACCACACTCACGTGCTTGTTATGAGCGCAACGCCTATCCCGCGTTCGCTGGCGCTCGTTATGTACGGAGACCTCAAGCTCTCAAAAATTGACGAAATGCCCGCAGGCAGACAGCGCGTTGACACCTTCCTGGTTGACGAGGGCTATCGCGCCCGTCTTGATGGATTTATAAAAAAGAACGTATCCGAGGGCGGTCAGGTATATATTGTATGCCCCGCAGTCGAGGAGGCAGACGAGGAGTCCGACGACGAGATTCTCTTCTCGGATATAGGTTTTGAGAGCTTTTCGGGCTTTGAGAAAAAGCAAAAAACACCTCTCAAGGCTGCAACCCAATATGCAGACGAGCTTGCCGCCCGTATGCCAGAGCTGAATATCGCATACGTTCACGGCAGAATGAAAACCAAGGACAAAGATGCGGTAATGGAGAAATTCGTGCGCGGCGAGATAGACGTGCTTGTCTCCACGACCGTCATTGAGGTCGGAGTAAACGTCCCCAACGCAAGTCTTATGATAGTTGAGAATGCCGAGAGATTTGGTCTTTCCCAGCTTCATCAGCTTCGCGGACGAGTCGGACGTGGCAAGCGTAAGTCTTATTGTGTTCTGGTTTCGGGTACGCCTACCCTGTCCGGTCTTGGCGAGACTGCGACAAAGCGTCTGAGGACCATGTGCAACTCCTACAACGGCTTTGAGATAGCCGAGGAGGACTTAAAGCTCCGCGGCCCGGGTGACTTCCTTTCCACCAGCACGTCAAGCGCGATACGACAGAGCGGTGACATAGGCTTCAAGCTCGCAGATATGTGCGAGGACACAAGCCTTATGACCGACGCGTTCTCCGAGGCAGGCAGACTTATTGCCGAGGACAAAGAGCTTTTGGCTTACCCCGAGCTTGCGGACGAGATAAACAGAATTTTCTCGATAAGAAGCGATGTGATAAATTGATTTATATAAAAAAACAGGACGGCTCACGCCGTCCTGTTTTACATATCTGTAAGCTTCTCCGTTTCGCGCTTTACCTCCCCGCTCATAAGGCAAAGAATACTTACGTTTATAACCGTCATAAGCCCAATGGCAAGGTCGGCAAGCTCCCACGCAAAGCTCACGCTGCACACCGCTCCGAAAAGCACGAGCGCCGAGTAAAATATTGGGAAAAGCTTTTCTGCCATTGGCTTCCTACACAGAAATCCTAACGCCTCGCGTCCGTAATGCGCCCAGCACACGATAGTAGCAAAGCCGAAAAGCAACACCGACACGGTAATATAAATCCCCGCCCAGCCGCCGAGGAGCGAGGCATAGGCGTTCAGGGTAATTAGCATGGGATTATCGGCAAAATTCAGCACGCCCTCCCCCGCGACGATTATCACAAGTCCCGTCATCGTACACAGAACAATAGTGTCCACGAACACCTCAAATATGCCGAGAAGTCCCTGCTTTGCAGGGCTTTTTGTGTTTGACGTGGCGTGCGCCGTGGGAGCCGTGCCGCAACCTGCCTCATTGGACATAAGTCCGCGCATACACCCCCAACGGCACGAGCTTGCAAGCAAAAAGCCAATCACGCCAAACCCCGCGCTTTTGATATTGAACGCGTCCTCAAAAATCTTTTCAAAAGCGGGCAAAATATACTCTTTGTGTATAATCAGCGCGGCAAGCGAAACGATCACATACCCCACGCTCATAATAAAGACTATCTTTTCGGTAAACGAGCTTATTTTTTCGCTATTGCCCACAATTATAAACAGGCTTGTCACTGCAACAAGTGCGCCCGTCACCCACAGCGGTATACCAAATTGCCCCTCAAACGCCGAGCTTATGGCGTTTGCCTGAATAATGCTGCCCATACTCGCAGAGTTTAACAGACACAGCGCGGCGAAAACTCCGCCGAGCATTCCGCCAACCCTTTTGAACCCCTTGGAATGAAAAAATTCTCTTATGTAATAATACGCGCCGCCGTGCATCTGACCGTCCGAGCCTCTTTCTCTGTAAAGCATAGCCAGCACGATTTCGGCGTATTTGAGTATCATTGCGACAAACGCCGACACCCACATCCAGAGCACCGAGCCGTAGCCGCCAAGAGCGATAGACGACGCAACTCCCACGATATTCCCCACCCCAAGTGTACCCGCAAGCGCGAGAGTCAATGCGCGTGTCGGAGACACTCCCCCAGAGACCTCTTTTTTCATCATTATTTTGAACATTCTTATAGGGTGTCTCAAATGAAACCATCTAAGCTTGAATCCAAAAAACACTCCCGCACACAATAGCATCAAGGGCGTAAGTATCCCCAAAAAATCATTTATTAAAGCCACAATATCACCTCTCTATATCCAAATTTATGCAGTTTCAGCACTGCTTATTCGCGCGTTCCCCATATTTCGATATTACTCGATATCCTTTTGTTTACTAAGGATTTTATTTGTAAATTCGATGTAAACATTGCCGTCTTTCTCTTGATTTTTTTATTATATAGTGTAGAATATACTATGATTGTATTGATTTACAAGAATTACTAAAATTAACCATGTAAACTTTCACACACATAACAAAAGGAGGAATTTATTATGACACTCAAGCCCTTACAGAACAGAGTTGTAATAAAGTTCGTTGAAGCTGAAGAAAAGACAAAGACAGGTATTATCCTTACCGCATCCGCGCAGGAAAAGCCCCAGATAGCAGAGGTTATCGCAGTAGGCGCCGGCAAGGTTGAGGACGGCAAGCTTGTTCCTATGTCCGTTAAGGTAGGCGACAAGGTAATTGCAAGCAAGTACGCAGGTACGTCCGTTAAGATGGACGGTGTTGAGTACGTTGTGCTTTCCGAGGACGACATTCTCGCAATAGTTGAATAATTTAAGAGAGGTACGAATAATGGCAAAGAATATTCTTTACGGAATTGAAGCAAGAGATGCCCTCGTTCGCGGTATCGACAAGCTTGCTAACACAGTTAAAATAACACTCGGCCCCAAGGGCAGAAACGTTGTTCTTGACAAAAAGTATGGCGCTCCCCTCATCACAAACGACGGTGTCACCATCGCAAAGGAGATCGAGCTTGAGGACGCAGCTGAGAATATGGGCGCGCGTCTTGTTCGCGAGGTCGCTACAAAGACAAACGACGCGGCAGGTGACGGTACTACAACCGCTACCCTTCTCGCTCAGGCATTCGTTCGCGAGGGAATGAAGAACGTGACCGCAGGCGCTAACCCCATGGTTATCCGCAAGGGTATCCAGAAGGCAGTTGACGCGGCTGTTGACGCTCTTGCAGTTAACTGCAAAAAGGTTAACGGCAAGGAGGACATCGCACGCGTTGGCGCAATCTCCTCTGGAGACGTGGTATACGGCGAGCTTATCGCAGACGCTATGGAAAAGGTGACGGCTGACGGCGTTATCACTATTGAGGAGTCCAAGTCTGCTGAGACATACTCCGAGGTTGTTGAGGGTATGCAGTTTGACCGCGGATACCTCTCCCCTTATATGGTGACCGACTCCGACAAGATGGAGGCAGTTATCGACGATGCTCTCATTCTTATCACAGACAAGAAGATCTCTACTATAAACGACATTCTTCCCTTGCTTGAGCAGCTCGTTCAGTCGGGCAGAAAGCTCGTTATCATCGCTGAGGACGTTGAGGGTGAGGCTCTCACAACTCTTGTACTCAACAAGCTCCGCGGCACGTTCACCTGCGTAGCAGTCAAGGCTCCCGGCTTTGGCGACAGACGTAAGGAAATGCTCCGCGACATCGCGATCCTCACAGGCGGTGAGGTTGTTTCCTCCGAGATCGGCTACGAGCTTAAGGACGCAGGTTTTGAGGTTCTCGGCCACGCTCGTCAGGTAAAGATTACAAAGGAAACCACTATTATCGTAGGCGGCGCAGGCGATCCTGCTGACATAAAGGCAAGAGTAAATCAGATCAAGACCGCTATCGAGACTACAACATCCGACTTCGACCGCGAAAAGCTTCAGGAAAGACTTGCAAAGCTCGCAGGCGGTGTTGCAGTTATCAAGGTCGGTGCGGCTACCGAGGCTGAAATGAAGGAAAAGAAGCTTCGCATCGAGGACGCACTCAACGCAACCAAGGCTGCAGTTGAGGAAGGTATCGTTGCAGGTGGCGGTACAGCTTACCTTAACGCTATTCCTGCAGTTAAGAAGCTTCTCAACACCGTTGACGGCGACGAAAAGACAGGCGTTCAGATCGTTCTCCGCGCACTTGAGGAGCCCGTACGTCAGATCGCCGCTAACGCAGGCTTTGACGGTGCAGTTATCGTTGATAAGATAATGAGCTCCAAGAAGGTCGGATACGGCTTTGACGCATACAATGAAAAGTACGTTGATATGATGAGCGCAGGTATCGTTGATCCTAAGAAGGTGACACGTTCCGCACTTCAGAACGCGGCTTCTATCGCATCGGTAATTCTTACTACCGAGTCCGTAGTTGCTGATATTCCCGAGCCCGAACCTGCAGCACCCGCAGGCGGCATGGGCGGTATGTATTGATAAGTAATTGAAAATATGGGGAAGAGGGAAACTTTTTGAAAAAAGTTTCCCTCTTCTCTCGTGTTTGCATGACGACGTTTTATGCCAAAGGCAGAAAACTCGCGTCACTTGTTTGCAAGTGACAGCTCCCCTCAAAAACTTTACCTACAAAAGTATTTGTCTAACTGCCGCTTGTCTTGCGGCAATTTTTTGTCCTCCGTTGACATTTTCTCTATTGTGTGATAAAATAATTATATAAACATATAAGGAGGTCAGTATGGATAACAACTTCACTCAAATTCCAAATGACGAGGCAATCGAGCAGACCGTAGCTCCAAACCAAGATATAAGCGAGCCTGTCACAAGTGATGCAGGGCCTGATATTAGCGCTCCCTTGGAAGAAATTTCCCCGAGAATAACCCTCAATGATGTTCTTGAGCAATACAAATACCTATATAAAAACACAACGCGCCTTATACTTTATGCCCTTATTTTGTCTGTTTTCTGGACTGCGTCCAATTGTATAAGATACGGCGGCTTTGCAGAGGGCGGAAGCACAATTATTATTTCATTTATACTGCTTTTCCTGTTTTTCATTGTAAAAAAGAGTATAAAAATAAACGCCAAAGCGCAATTTGATAAAGCGGGTGACGTCACCTACCGCGTTTTCTATAACAGAATAGAGTACGAGTACAGAGTCGGCGGCGACCTTTATACCTTTTACAGAATAGATCCCAAAAAGATCACAAAGGCAAAGCTTCTGAAAAATACCCTCGTCTTTGTTCACGCGGGAATTTGCTTTATGATCCCCCTCCGAGATTTAGGACGTGACAGCCTTATTTACAAGTCAGTATTGTCAGAGAAGGACAAAAAAGCGCGTAAGACTCGTTCTCACACAAAGCGTAAAACTGCTATAATCTGGCTTCTCGCATCGGCGGTGACGGTTCTTACGGCAACTATACTTGTCGCAATATTCGCGCCGATCGCAGCCCTCCCACTTGCAATAGTGTCATTCTTTTCTATCTCGCTTCCCATTGTTTCTCTTGCCTTTATAGGCGGTTGGAGATCTCGCGGTAAGGGATTTATTATAGCGACGTGTATAATTCTTATAGTGGCACTATTTGTTTCCTTTGCAGCGGGGATAACCGTGTATGACGAAGCCTATGTTGATGAGTACGAAGCGGCGGCAAACAATATTCTTGACAGAACAGCCAAATTAACGCACGTGGATTTCCCCGACGTTTATAACGTATATCTTAACGAAAATCAATTCTATGACTCACAGACCAAATCCTATGTCACGTACACGTATATGGATTGTTCTCTTACCGAAGAGAACAGCGAATGTCTGAAATCTCAGGTTGTGAAAAGTGATTTGTGGATAACAGAGATGACCGAGGAGGTGGAGCGCTTTATCGGCAACATTTATTCCCCCTATAACGATCCGTTTATAATCGTCAATCTGACCGAGGGCACTCACAATCAGCTTCCCTCAACAAATAATACGTGTGAATACGCCATAGTTGCATTTGATTATTCGGCAAATTCCATATTTATATATACCTTCTCAAAGGCATATACTGGTATTATAACTTCAACACCCGGCGCCCTTATGGCGTAATAAAAAATCCGCAGGAATAACCTGCGGTTTTTTTATCGTGAATTTAGACAATTCGACGTTGAAAATTCCTCTCCCCCTGTCAAAAATATTTTTGTTGACAAATTCCTCTGACAATGCTATACTGTTTATAGTGGAATAATGTTTATTTTTACAGAAAGGAGGGCTTATCTATGGCAGAAAACAAGAAGGATATTCTTGATGATTCCGACATCGACAAACTCGAAAATGATGAAATAATCAATAATGAAATTGACGGTGCCCCCGCCCCAAGTCCCTCCGAAGAAGAAGTCAAGAAGCCCGATGAAATCAAAGAGTCTGATGACGAGGACTCTGATGATGACAAGGAAATAGACATTGACGACATCGACGAAAACACCGACTACGACGAGATCGAGGAGATAAAAAAGGAGCTTGAGGAGGACAAAAACGAGGACTCCGCAACCGAAGCATACGAGGAAGAGCTTGAAAACAAGTTTGATATGCTCGTAGAGCTGCTTGACGACAAGAAATATACCGAGTTTATGCATGGGCTTGAAGAGCTCAACCCTGTAGACGCCGCAGATTTCTTCTCTGAGCTTCCTTCCCAGCGTATCCCTGCAGTGTTCAAGCTTCTCAAGAAAGACACGGCAGCGGAGGTTTTTGCCGAGCTTGAGAGCGACGTACAGCACAAGATCATCACCGCAATGACTGACCGAGAGCTTTCAATCATTATCGAAGAGCTTTCCGTCGACGACGCAGTTGACATGCTCGAGGAGCTTCCTGCAAATATAGTTCGTCGAGTTCTGAAAACCGCAACTCCCGAAACACGTGCGGAGATAAACAAATTCCTCGCATACCCCGACGATAGCGCAGGAAGCGTCATGACCGCCGAGTTTATCGACCTTCGCGCAGAAATGACCTGCACTCAGGCGATAGAGCATATACGAATAACTGGTATAGATAAGGAAACCGTCTACTACGCATACGTCACGGACAACAGACGAGTGCTTCAGGGTATCATTTCCTTTAAGGACCTTCTCTACGCCGATCCCAACGCGCTTATAGCGGACGTTATGAGCGATCAGATAATCTGCGCGTCAACTCTTGACGACCAGGAAACCGTCGCAGACACCATTTCGAAGTACGACCTTTTGGCTCTCCCTATCGTTGATAAGGAAAATCGACTCGTAGGTATCGTTACGGTCGACGACGCGCTTGACGTCATCACCGAGGAGGCTACCGAGGATATCGAAATGCTCGCAGGTATGGCGCCTACCGACAAGCCTTATATGAGAACGGGCGTGTGGGAGACCTGGCGCAAGCGATTCCCCTGGCTTCTTATCATCATGATATCCGCAATATTTACGGGTATGATAATGGCAAAATACGAGGCGGCACTTGGAACATACGCTATTCTTGCAGTATTCGTGCCTATGCTTATGAACACGGGCGGTAACGCAGGAAGCCAGGCATCCGTTGCAATAATCCGTGCGCTCTCGCTTGACGAAATATCTATGGGCGACATATTCAAGATCATCTGGAAGGAATTTAGAGTTTCCCTGCTCTGCGGAGCTTGTATTGCGGTCGCTTGCTTTATAAAGACGATGCTTGTGGATTTCAAGCTTGACTTTACCTGGGAAAACGTCGAGGTCGCATTGATAGTAAGCGTCACGGTAATATGCGCGATAGTTATCGCAAAGCTTATCGGCGCGTGTCTGCCTATAGGCGCTAAGCGCATAGGACTTGACCCCGCCGTCATGGCAACTCCCCTTATCGCAACGATAGTTGATACTCTCACACTTATCGTATATTTCGCAATAGCTTCAAGAATTCTTGGGTTTTAATTAAAACAACAAAAAACAGGTTGCATTACTGCAACCTGGTTTTTTATGTCATTGACAATTATTCAGCCTTAGCGTCCTCGTCAATGAGTCTAACGATAGCCATTTCAGCTGCGTCACCTCGGCGAACACCGATCTTGAGGATCTGTGTATAACCGCCGTTACGGTTAGCGTACTTGGGAGCGATCTCGTCAAACAACTTCTTTGCAACGTCTTCCTTTGTAATGTAGGAAAGAGCTGCTCTATAGCTTGCAAGAGTGTTCTTCTTGCCAAGTGTAATCATCTTTTCTGCGATGGAACGAACTTCCTTTGCTCTTGTGAGAGTTGTCTCAACCTGTCCGTTCTCAAGCAAAAGTGTAACCATGCCGCGAAGCATTGCGTTTCTGTGCGCGGTGGTTCTGCCGAGCTTTCTATTTGCGGGCATCTCTGATTCCCTCCTTCTGATATATTACTGTATTATCAAATAATTTTTACTCCTCGTCGCGCTTGAGGTCAAGTCCGAGCGAATGGAGTTTCTGAATAACTTCGTCAAGCGACTTCTTACCAAGATTACGCACCTTAATCATATCCTCTTCAGTGCGGTTAGTAAGATCTTCAACTGTGTCAATGCCTGCACGCTTCAAGCAGTTGAAGCTACGAACAGACATGTCAAGTTCCTCAATGGTCATCTCAAGAACCTTTTCCTTCTTGGTTTCCTTACTCTCGATCATAATCTCAGCCTTCTTTGCGTCATCTGAAAGATCCACAAACAAGTTGAGATGCTCATTGAGAATCTTGGCTCCGAGAGAAATCGCTTCCTTAGCCGAAATAGTACCGTTTGTCACTACCTCAAGCGTAAGCTTGTCGAGGTCTGTGTTGCTACCGGAACGTGTATTTTCGACTTCATAGTTCACCTTGTAAACGGGGGTGTATATCGAGTCAGTGAATATCGTGTTGATAGGCATTGAAGCATTCATGCCGAGGAAATCGCTGTGAAGCTGCTTGTTACGCTCCTGCGAAACGTAGCCTCTGTCGCAGTTGAACGTAAGCTCCATGTAGAATCTCTCGTTCTCTGCTACTGTTGCGATATGATGGTCGGGGTTAAGAATTTCAATGTCGCTATCCTGCTTGATATCTCCCGCAGTTACGTCATGCTCACCGAGTACGTCAATGTACACAGTCTTGGGACCGTGGCAATTGAGCTTTGCGATAATTCCCTTTACGTTAAGTACTATCTCGGTAACGTCTTCTGTTACACCGGGGATAGTGCTGAACTCATGGAGAATACCGTCAATCTTTATGCTTGTTACAGCATAGCCGGGGAGCGAGCTCAAAAGAACTCTGCGAAGCGAGTTGCCGAGTGTAATGCCGAAGCCTCTTTCGAGGGGCTCTACGACGAACGTTCCATGGGAACCGTCTTCACTCGTCTCTACTGTAGTTATATTAGGCTTCTCTATCTCTATCATTCCAAATAACCTCCTATTAAAATTTTAATTATAAATTTCTTGTAATTGAGTGAAAATTGAGCGGTAACACCGCACAACTTCCCAATTATGCGGTATTACTTGGAATAAAGCTCGACGATAAGCTGCTCGTTGAAATCAAAGTCGATGTCTTCTCTTGCGGGGAATGCAACAACCTTAGCAGAGAGATCTGCCTTGTTGAGGTCAAGCCACTTGGGAGCAGTCTTCGACTCAAGAGATTCAGCAAGAGCCTTGAACTTCTCGGAAGAACGGCTGGATTCCTTAACGGAAATAACGTCACCGGGCTTTACGAGGAGTGAAGGAATGTTAACCTTCTTGCCGTTGAGTGTGAAGTGTGCGTGGAGAACGAGCTGACGAGCTTCCTTGTGAGACTCTGCAAGGCCCATTCTGTAAACTGTGTTGTCAAGACGTCTCTCGAGAAGAACGAGGAGGTTTTCACCTGTCATACCTTCCTTGCGAGCTGCCTCTTCATAGTAGTTCTTGAACTGCTTTTCAAGAACGCCATAGTATCTTCTTGTTGTCTGCTTTTCACGAAGCTGAACGCCGTATTCGCCCATCTTCTTCTTTGCTGCGCCGTGCTGACCGGGAGCTGTGTTTCTGCGGTCGAGTGCGCACTTACCACTTGTGCATCTTTCGCCCTTGAGGTAAAGCTTCTTACCTTCTCTGCGGCAAAGCTTGCATGAGGGTCCTGTATATCTTGCCATTTTTCAGTTCCTCCTTTAGATTATACGCGTCTGCGCTTGGGGGGTCTGCAACCGTTGTGAGGGATAGGAGTAACGTCCTTGATGAGCGTTATCTGAAGACCTACTGTCTCAAGCGCACGGATTGCGGATTCACGTCCCGAACCGGGGCCCTTTACATATACTTCAACAGACTTGAGACCGTGCTCAACTGCTGCGCGAGCTGCAGTCTCGGAAGCGGACTGTGCTGCAAAGGGGGTGGACTTTCTGGAGCCCTTAAAGCCGAGCTCACCTGCGGAAGCCCAAGAAATTGCGTTGCCGTTAACGTCCGTGATTGTAACGATAGTGTTATTGAAAGTGGACTGAATGTGTACTACGCCCTTTTCAATATTCTTTCTTTCGCGGCGCTTTCTAACAACCTTTTTTGCTGTTGCTTTTGCCATCTTTATGCCACTCCTTTACTTCTTCTTGTTAGCGATTGTCTTTGCGGGACCTTTTCTTGTTCTCGCATTTGTCTTTGTTCTCTGTCCTCTTACGGGAAGACCTTTTCTGTGTCTGATACCGCGGTAGCAGTTAACTTCTACCAATCTCTTGATGTTGAGGGAAACTTCTCTGCGAAGGTCACCTTCAACGGTGTAAGAGTTTTCGATAACGTCACGGAGTTTTGCAATTTCTTCCTCTGTAAGATCCTTTGCTCTGGTATCAGGATTGATACCTGTAGCAGCAAGGATATCGTTTGCGCTCTTGCGGCCGATACCGTAAATATAGGTAAGGGCGATTTCAACGCGCTTGTTATTAGGAATATCAACACCTGCTATACGTGCCATTCTGTTTTACCTCTCTGTTAAAATGAGTTGATTTGGTTAGTCGTCGGTGTGCGATTAACCCTGCTTCTGCTTGTGCTTGGGGTTCTCGCAGATTACCATGACTTTACCTTTTCTCTTTATGATCTTGCATTTTTCGCAGATCTTCTTAACGGACGGTTTAACTTTCATCTCTGTAAACCTACCTTTCTTTAGAGTATTTTTAGTAAAATCTTATTTGGAGCGCCATGTGATACGACCCTTTGTAAGATCGTATACCGAAACCTCAACGGTTACGTGGTCACCCTGCAAAATTCTAATATAATTCATTCTGAGCTTTCCCGAGAGATGGGCTGTAACTATGTGCCCGTTGGGAAGCTTTACCTTGAAGACGGCGTTGGGAAGTACCTCAACTACTTCGCCTTCAAATTCAATAACATCATCCTTCGGCATATAACCTGTTCCTTTCAATTACTCAAAAATCCGATTCGATAAGCGTCATTATCTGTATTCCGTCTGCCGTCAGGGCAACCGTATTTTCATAATGCGCCGAGAGAGAGCCGTCTGCGGTCTTTACCGTCCAGCCATCCGACATTTCTCTGACACCCTCGCCTCCGATATTTACCATCGGCTCGATAGCGAGCACCATGCCTGTGCAAAGTCTCGTGCCTCTTCCCTGCGTTCCGTAGTTGGGAACGTCGGGAGATTCGTGAAGCTCGCGGCCTATGCCGTGTCCGATATATCTCTTGACTGTGGAAAAGCCGTTCGCCACGACAAGTGAGTCAATGGCGTGACCTATATCTCCGAGTCTATTGCCTGCTTTGAACTGCTCAACTCCGCAGAAAAAGCTGTTTCTCGTCACCTCGATAAGCTTTTTTGCCTCGTCGCTCGCGCGTCCAATTGCAAGCGTTCTAGCGGCGTCACCGTGGAAACCGTTCTTGAATGCTCCGACGTCTATCTTTACGATATCGCCTTCCTTGAATAATACCTTCTTGGAGGGGATTCCGTGAATTACCTCGTCGTTTATGCTTATACAAGCGCTTCCGGGAAAACCGCCGTATCCGAGGAAAGAAGGTTTTGCACCCTGCGACTCGATATACTCGCGTATAATCTTGTCAAGCTCATAAGTGCTCATACCTTCACGGATGCTATCACGGGCGACGAGCAATGCCTCGCCCGTGATTCTTCCTGCCTCTCGCATTTCTTTGAGCTGCACAGAATTTTTTAGCTGTATCATCCGTAAACCTCAGAATTATGCCTCAACCTTTGCAAGTGCCTCGAAAACAAGAGCTGTCGTATCTGCGACCTCTTCCTGTCCCTCAACTGTTGCAAGGATTCCCTTTGCCGCGTAGAATTCCTTAAGCGGCTCGGTCTGAGTGTGGAAAGTTTTAAGTCTGTTTGCTACTGTTTCCGCCTTGTCGTCCTCTCTGACGTAGAGTGTGTCTCCACACTTGTCACATACATTCTCTACCTTGGGAGGAATGTAGTCAACGTGGTAGGAAGCACCGCAACGGCAAACGCGTCTGCCGCTCATACGAGAAATGATCTTCTCGTCAGGTACCTCGATGCTGAGAACAACGTCGATCTTAACGCCCATAGCGTCAAGAGCCTCTGCCTGAGGGATCGAACGGGGGAAACCGTCAAGAATGAATCCATTCTTGCAAGCATCTGTCGAAAGATAATCCTTTATGATGCCAACGACAACGTCATCGGGAACAAGCTTTCCTGCATCCATATAGCTCTTAGCAGAGAGACCAAGCTCTGTGCCTTCCTTTATCGCACCGCGGAGAATATCTCCTGTTGCGATTGCAGGAATATTATATTTTTCAGAAATTCTTGCCGACTGTGTGCCTTTGCCCGCGCCGGGCGCACCTAACAATATCAGTTTCATATTGTTCCTCCGATAAAATTTAAGGTGTGGATCAATCAAGGAATCCCTTATAGTTGCGCATTGTAAGCTGTGCTTCGATCTCACGCTCTGTCTCAAGAACAACGCCTACTACGATGAGCACGGATGTTCCCGAAAGTGCAAGAGCCTGGAAGGAGTACTGTCCGCAAGCTACGCAAATCGCGTTTGCGATCATAGGAAGCGCGGAGATAGTACACAGGAAGAGTGCGCCTATAAAGGTTATACGGTTCAAAGTCTTCTGGATATAGTCCTTGGTAGGCTTACCGGGACGAATACCGGGGATCGCGCCACCGTTATTCTTGATATTATTAGCTACCTCAACAGGGTTGAAGGAGATCATAATATAGAAGTAAGCAAATGCTACGAGAAGGATTATGAAGAGTACTATATACAAAGGCTTTGTGTTAGCGAATATGTTAACAACTGTGTTCCAGAACGCATTCTTGCCGTCCATATTTGCAAAGCTTGCAATGGTTGCGGGAATGGTTACTATAGCGTTAGCAAAGATTACAGGCATAACGCCGGACATATTCAACTGGAGAGGAAGGTTGGAGGACTGACCGCCGTACATCTTGCGTCCTACAACTCTCTTTGCGTACTGTACGGGAATGCGGCGCTCGGAATTTGTGAACCAAATAATAAAGAATACCGCTGCGAGTACAATAGCAAGGATAACAACACACCAGAGGATCCACCAGGGGTTAAATCCGTCCTGCTTGTTGTATATCTTCTGGATAAATCCAATCACTCCGCTGGGGAGGCTGGAGATAATACCTGCGAAAAGTATGATGGAGATACCGTTTCCGATACCGTGGTCATTGATCTTTTCAGCCATCCACATAACTATGGATGCACCTGCGCAGTAAACAGCTACCATTACGATAACCTGGAATACGTAATTCTTGGAGGTATCGATGGTTGTCATGCCTGCGTTAATAACGTAAAGCGAATAACCAATGGATGTGATTATTGCGAGAGCAATTGTCACAGCTCTTGTGAGAGCGGAGATCTTCTTTCTTCCCTCCTCGCCTTCCTTAGACCACTGCTCGAGCTTAGGAATAACGATTGTAAGGAGCTGGATTACGATCGAAGACGTAATGTAAGGAGATACGCCGAGTGCAAACAACGTTGCCTGAGCGAACGCACCACCCGAAAGAAGATTCATGAATCCGAAAATAGAACCGGAGTTAAGCGCTTCAAAGTAATCAACTGCATCAGAGCTTATCCACGGAACCATAACCGAACAACCGAGACGGTAAATCATAACAATGAGAAGAGTAAAGAGGAGTTTCGTTTTGAGCTCGGGAGTATTCCAAGCATTTTTGAACGTCTTAAACATCCTTATACCTCCTCTGCCTGTCCACCTGCTGCTGTTATCTTTTCCTTAGCTGTTGCCGAAAAGACGGTTGCTTTAACAGTTAATTTCTTTGTAAGCTCACCGTTGCCGAGGACTTTAAGACCGTCCATGGGCTTGCGGATGATTCTCTCTGCAAGAAGAGTGTTGATGTCAACAACTGCGCCGTCCTCAAACTTGTTAAGGTCGCATACGTTAACTATTGCATAATTTACTGCAAAATGATTCTTAAAGCCTCTCTTGGGAAGCTTTCTGTAAAGGGGAAGCTGACCTCCCTCAAAGCCGGGTCTTACACCGCCGCCGGAACGTGCGTTCTGGCCCTTGTGACCCTTACCTGCTGTTTTGCCGTTACCTGAGCCTGCTCCTCTACCCTTTCTGTAGGGTGCCTTTGCGGAGCCTTCTGCGGGGCGAAGTTCGTTAAGTTTCATTCTCAATTACCTCCTATTAAGCTTCTACAGTCTCAACTGCTACGAGGTGAGAGATTACTTTGATCTTGCCTGCAAGAACTGCGTCATCTGCGTGAACAATGCTGTCACCAATCTTGTTAAGACCGAGGGACTTAGCTGTTGCCTTCTGGTTGGGCTTTGCGCAGATAAGACTCTTAATAAGTGTTACCTTTTTCATCTTTCTGCTCCTCCTTAACCTTTAACCTGATCTACGCTGATTTCACGGATTTTCGCAACTTCCTCAGCTGTGCGGAGTTCCTTAAGTCCTTCAATAGTTGCCTTAACAACGTTTGTAGGATTGTTGGAACGGAGACACTTTGCTCTGATGTTGGAAATACCTGCAGCCTCAAGAACTGCTCTTACCTTACCACCCGCGATAATACCTGTACCGAGTGCAGCGGGCTTAAGAAGAACCTTACCTGCGCCGAACACACCGATAACTTCGTGGGGGATTGTTGTTCCCTTAAGGGAAACTGTGATCATATTTTTCTTCGCATCTTCAATTCCCTTGCGGATTGCTTCGGGAACTTCTGCGGCCTTTCCGAGACCTACGCCTACATGGCCATTGCCGTCGCCGACAACCATGAGAGCTGCGAAACGTGCTATACGTCCGCCCTTAACTGTCTTGGAAACACGGTTCAGCGAGACGAGCTTTTCTGTGAGCTCGAGCTCTGCCGGATTAATTTTCTGTGCCATTTCTGGTTTCCTCCTGAATTGTTCAAATAATTGTTTGAACAGTGTACAAACCGGTTACTAACCCAAATGGATTAGAACTTCAGGCCGCCCTCGCGAGCGCCTTCAGCCAATTCCGATACACGTCCGTGATAAAGATAGCCGCCTCTGTCGAATACGACCTCTGTAATACCCATTGCAACTGCCTTCTCAGCAAGTGTCTTGCCTACCTGACGAGCTGCTTCCTTGTTTCCGCCGTTGCCCTCAAAGGACTCTCCGTAAGTCGAAGCGGAAACCAATGTCTTACCTGCTACATCGTCGATAATCTGAGCCGAGATGTTAGCGTTAGAACGATATACGCAAAGACGAGGACGAGCTGCTGTGCCCGAGATCTTTGCTCTGACTCTCTTATGTCTCTTAAGACGAGCCTTGTTACTGTCTTTTCTTGATACCATTTTACTCCACTCCTTTCAATTATTTACCGGTCTTTCCGGCCTTACGACGAACCTTTTCGTCAACATAACGGATTCCCTTGCCGTGGTAGGGCTCGGGAGGACGCTTGCCTCTGATGACTGCTGCCATCTGGCCAACCGCCTGCTTATTTGCACCTTCAACAACGATTACGAGACCGCCGTTGATCTTTTCTGTAACCATCTTGTCGATTCCCTGAGCCTTGATTCCTGCTTCATCGGGAACGGAGATTGTTACCTCATCCGTGTCGCTGATGATGAACTTAGCCTGGGGAAGACCGGTCTTAGGCATAAGGGAGTGACCCATGTAAAGGTGAAGCTCCTTGCCCTTCTTAACTGCCTTGTAACCAACACCGCTGATTATAAGGATCTTCTTGAAGCCAGTGGATACACCTGTTACCATGTTCTGGATAAGAGCACGTGTAAGACCGTGTACGCTTCTGTCTTCCTTTTCGTCTGTGGGACGAGATACGATAACCTGATTACCCTCGAGAGCGATTGTCATTCTCTCGCTGAAGCTCTCTGTAAGAGTGCCCTTGGGACCCTTAACAGTTACAACGTTACCGTTAATAGTTACTGTAACACCTGCGGGTATTTCGACAGGCATTCTACCAATTCTTGACATAGTATATACCTCCCGTTAAATTACCATACAAACGCGAGGACTTCGCCGCCAACCTTAAGTGCGCGAGCCTTCTTGTCTGTCATGATTCCCTTAGATGTGGACACGATAGCGATTCCGAGACCGTTCATTACCTTAGGCATATCCTCGTAACCTGCGTAGATACGAAGACCGGGCTTGGAAACTCTCTTGAGTCCTCTGATTACCTTCTGCTTACCGATGTACTTGAGGGTAACTCTGATTGTACCCTGCTTGTCATCTTCAATGATTTCATAGCTCTTTACATAACCCTCTTCAACAAGGATCTTAGCTATAGACTCTTTCATGTTGGATGCAGGAATGTCCACAGTCGCGTGCTTAGCGTTGCTAGCGTTACGAATTCTTGTGAGCATATCTGCAATTACGTCTGACATCTGCATTTTTTAATTCCTCCTGATGCAAGTATGATTTTTTCTTGCTGCCACGCCCTGCGTGGCGGCGTATCGGCGGTTAAGTCCAACCCGGAATCAACACCGCGGATTAACTTCCTTCCGATAGTTAGGATTATTTTTGAAAAGCTCTCTTTCAAGAGCAAATTCACTTAAATTTTCGAGATTTTTTCAAATCTCATATTAGCGTATATCTATTGGTAGAGAATTTTTGAGTTAGATTCGTCGTTTTAGTGGCGCGAGGCGTACTGGGTACGTCAAGCCACTAAAAACGGCGGATATAACCAAAAATTATTACCAAGAAGATTTCTTTACGCCGGGAATCTCACCCTTATACGCGAGATTTCTGAAGCAGATACGGCAGATACCGTACTTACGCATATAAGCGTGGGGACGGCCACAGATCTTACATCTGTTGTACTCACGTGTGGAGTACTTCTGGGGCTTCTGCTGCTTGAGTATCATTGCTGTTTTAGCCATTCTATCTTACCTCCGATTATTTCGCAAAGGGAGCGCCCATAAGCTTGAGGAGCTCTCTTGCCTCGTCGTCTGTCTGCGCCGTTGTTACGAAGCAGATGTCCATACCGCGGATCTTGTCAACCTTATCGTACTCGATTTCAGGGAATATAAGCTGTTCCTTAAGACCGAGAGAGTAGTTTCCACGACCATCGAAAGCGTTGGGGTTGATACCCTTGAAGTCACGTACTCTGGGAAGTGCGAAGTTGAAAAGTCTGTCCATGAACTCGTACATCTTCTCGCCACGGAGTGTTACCTTCGCGCCGATCTTCATACCCTCACGGAGCTTGAAGTTTGCAACCGACTTCTTAGCGTATGTGGGAACTGCCTTCTGACCGGAAATAATTGTAAGGTCATTGATGATAGAATCGATAACCTTGGAGTTATCCTTTGCGTCGCCCGCGCCGATGTTGATAACGATCTTGTCGAACTTGGGGATCTGCATTACGCTCTTGTAAGCGTACTTCTTCATAAGGGCGGGAGCAACCTCGGCCTTGTACATATCATTAAGTCTTGCCATTGTCAATTCCCTCCTTAGTTAAACTGATGTCCGCACTTGCAAACGCGAACCTTCTTGCCGTCTACTACGACGTGGTGAACTCTTACACCCTTGTCGCACTTGGGGCAGTAAAGAGCTACCTTACTTGCGTAGATAGCGCCCTCTGCGTCAACGATACCGCCAACGTCGCCCTGTCTGCGGGGCTTAACGTGCTTGTGGATCATGTGTGCGCCCTTAACGATTACCTTACCTTCCTTGGGGGAAACAGCGATAACCTCGCCCTTAACGCCCTTGGAGTTACCGGAAAGTACCACTACTGTGTCGCCGGTCTTAATATTAAGATTTGCCATTTTCGCGATACCTCCTGATTAAAGTACTTCGGGAGCGAGGGAGAGGATCTTAAGATAATCCTTCTCACGAAGCTCTCTTGCTACGGGACCAAAAATTCGTGTTCCCTTGGGTGTCTTATCTTCCTTGATGATAACTGCTGCGTTCTCGTCGAACTTGATGTAAGAACCGTCAGCTCTCTTTACGCCGTGAACGGATCTTACGATAACAGCCTTTACTACATCACCTTTCTTAACCATGCCGCCGGGTGTAGCCTTCTTAACTGCACAAACAACGACATCTCCGATGTTTCCGTATCTGCGGCCTGTACCACCGAGAACACGGATGCACATCAATTCCTTGGCACCGGTGTTATCGGCTACCTTCATTAATGACTGCTGCTGAATCATGTTTTTTCCTCCTACTGTTTCGTGTACGCTTCAACGTACCTACTATTCGAATTCCTAAATTATTTAGCTTTTTCGATTATTTCAACAACTCTCCATCTCTTTGTCTTAGAAAGAGGTCTTGTTTCCATAATCTTTACCTTGTCGCCTACGCCGCACTCGTTCTTTTCATCGTGAGCGTGAACCTTAAGAGTGTGCTTGATGATCTTGCCGTACACAGGATGCTTTACGTTGTCTTCGATAGCAATCACAACGGTCTTATCCATCTTGTCGCTGACAACCATGCCAACTCTTACTTTTCTGAGTGTTCTTTCTTCTGTCATGACTGTCCCTCCTTATGCGTTCTTCTCGTTAAGAACTGTCATTACGCGAGCGATATCTCTCTTAACTTCCTCAAGCTTGTGAGTGTTCTCGAGCTGATTGATCGCGTGCTGGAAACGGAGGTTGAAAAGCTCTTTCTTAAGTTCAGTGAGTTTTGTGTTGAGCTGTTCAACTGTCATTGCTCTGAGTTCTGTTGCTTTCATGAGCTCTTATACCTCCTTGTTTTCTTTTACCATGAACTTTGTCTTGATAGGAAGCTTGTGGCTCGCAAGACGCATAGCCTCACGTGCTACTTCCTCATTTACGCCGTCCATCTCGAACATTACTCGACCGGGCTTAACTACAGCTACCCAGTATTCGGGTGAACCCTTACCGGAACCCATTCGAGTTTCAGCGGGCTTCTCTGTGATAGGCTTGTCGGGGAATATCTTAATCCAGACCTTACCGCCACGCTTGATGTAACGTGTCATTGCGATACGGGCTGCTTCTATCTGGTTGCTTGTGATCCAAGCGGGCTCTGTTGCTACGAGACCGTAGCTACCGTTTGTAATTGTATTACCTCTCAGAGCCTTACCTGTAAGTCTACCGCGGTGAACACGGCGGTACTTAACTCTCTTAGGCATTAACATTATTTAGCACCTCCGTCTCTGGGTGTTCTGGGAGCTCTGGGAGCTCTGTCTGTGCGTCCATCAGGACGGCGGTTGCCGCCTCTTCTGTTGTCGCGTCTGTCACCTGCGGGCTTGCGATCGCCGCGGTTGTCTCTGCGGTCGTTCTGTGCGGGACGGTTTACTTCGTTGAGAACCTCACCCTTGTAAATCCATACCTTAACACCGATCTTACCGTAGGTTGTGTTTGCCTCCCAGAAGCCGTACTCAATGTCAGTTCTGAGGGTCTGAAGCGGGTTAGTACCCTCGTGGTATGTCTCGCTTCTTGCGATTTCGGCACCGCCAAGACGGCCACTTACCATGATCTTGATACCCTTTGCGCCAAGTCTCATTGTGTTTCTGAGAGCCATCTTCATAGCGCGGCGGAAGGATACACGCTTCTCGAGCTGAGAGCAAATGTTCTCTGCAACGAGCTGTGCGTTAAGGTCGGGCTGTCTTACCTCAACAACGTTGAGGGAAACAGGCATGCCAACCATCTTTTCAAGCTTTGCCTTGTACTTTTCGATTTCAACGCCGCCCTTACCGATTACCATACCGGGCTTAGCGCAGTGAATGAATACTCTCACTCTGCGCCTGTCACGCTCGATCTCGCTCTTGGGTACGCCTGCATCCTGATGCTCCTTCTTGAGGAACTTTCTGATATTGTAGTCGGATACAAGAGTGTCGCCGAACACTTCGTCCTTAGCGAACCATCTTGAATCCCAGTTTTTAATTACGCCCACGCGAAGTCCGTGGGGATTAACCTTCTGACCCATACTCTTGTCTCCTCTCTTAGTTTTTCTCTGCCACTACAAGTGTAACGTGGCTTGTTCTCTTAAGGATTCTGTCTGCGCTTCCCTTAGCTCTGGGCATAATTCTCTTGAGCGTGGGACCGGGTGTTACGAAACACTCGGAAACGTAGAGCTTGGAAGAATCCATCTGGAAATTGTTTTCCGCATTTGCGATTGCACTTCCCAACAACTTGATAAGATACTCGGAAGCACCCTTGGGGGTGTTCTTAAGGATAGCCATTGCTGTTCCTACATCCTTACCTCTGATGAGGTCGAGAACGATCTTAACCTTACGAGGGGAAATTCTTGCGTACTTAAGATATGCTACTGCTGTCTTCTGCATTATAATTTACCTCCTCTTATTACTTACCGTTGTTAGATGTCTTGGAACCGGCATGTCCCTTGAATGTTCTTGTAGGAGCAAACTCACCGAGCTTGTGACCTACCATATCTTCTACTACATATACCGGAACGTGCTTTCTACCGTCATAAACAGCGATTGTGTGACCGACAAATTCCGGGAATATTGTGGACGAACGAGACCATGTCTTGAGGACTTTCTTTTCGCCCTTTTCATTCATTGCACAAATACGTGTGTAGAGCTTCTCTTCCACGAAAGGTGCTTTTTTAAGGCTTCTGCTCATTATATATTCCCTCCTTATTTAGCGTTTCTGCGTCTTACGATGAACTTGTCTGTACGAGCCTTCTTGTTTCTGGTCTTAAGACCGAGAGCAGGCTTGCCCCAAGGAGTCATAGGATTAGCATGACCGATGGGAGATCTACCTTCACCACCACCGTGGGGGTGATCGCAGGGGTTCATTACGGAACCGCGGACTGTGGGACGAATGCCCTTGTGTCTTGTCTTACCTGCCTTACCAACCTTTACCTGGTCGTGGTCGATGTTACCAACCTGACCGATAACTGCCTTACAGTCAAGACGAATGAATCTTACCTCGCCCGAGGGAAGTCTTACCTGAGCCATACCGTTAGCTTCCTTAGAGAGGAGCTGAGCGAATGCGCCTGCACTTCTTACGAGCTGAGCACCCTTACCGGGCTTAAGTTCGATATTGTTGATGAGTGTACCTACGGGGATGTTTGCGAGCGGAAGCGCGTTACCGGGCTTAATGTCCGCATCAGCACCGGAGTAAACTCTGTCGCCAACCTTGAGGCCTTCGGGAGCTACGATATAGCTCTTTACGCCGTTGTCATTCTCAAGGAGTGCGATAAATGCTGTTCTGTTGGGGTCGTACTCGATTGCGATTACAGTTGCAGGAACCTCGCTCAAGCGCTTGAAGTCGATGATTCTGTACTTAACCTTGTTTCCGCCGCCTCTGTGACGAACTGTAATGCGACCGTAGCTGTTTCTACCGGAGTGCTTCTTCTTTGTTACTACGAGACTCTTTTCGGGAGTATCCTTTGTAATCGTGTCCTTGTATACAGGCACGGACATATGTCTTCTCGCGGGTGTCGTAGGTTTATACTTTAATGTTGCCATTCTATTCGACCTCCCTCTTAGTTCATGCCTTCAAAGAATTCGATAGTCTTGGAGTCAGCAGTCAAAGTAACGATTGCCTTCTTCCAAGCGCTTGTGTAACCGAAGTGTACACCGTATCTCTTGGGCTTTTTCTTCATGTTGATTGTGTTAACGGCCTCAACCTTTGTGCCGGGGAACATAGCCTCAACTGCCTTTGCAATTTCAGCCTTGTCTGCCTTCTTCGCTACCTCGAAAGTATACTTTCTCTGAGCGATCATATCCATACTTGCTTCGGAAATGACAGGCTTGATGATTACGTCTTCAATTCTTCTCATTATGCGTATACCTCCTCGAGCATTTTAACTGCTGCAACGGTTACTACGAATGTATCAGCATTCAGGATATCGTAAACGTTGATGGTGTTGTAGAGGCTTGTCTTTACACCGGGGATGTTTGCGCAGCTCTTAACTACGAAGTTGTTAACCTCGGGAAGAACTACGAGAGACTTTTTACCTGCGCCAAGAGCGGAGAGCATGTTAACCATGGTCTTTGTCTTGTAGGTATCAAGTGCGATATCGTCAACAACTACGATCTTGCCGTTGTTGAACTTATCAGTGAGAGCGCTGATGAGAGCAACTCTCTTCTGCTTCTTGTTGAGGTTTGTGCGGTAGCTTCTGGGCTTAGGACCGAGAGCGATACCACCGTGTGTCCACTGAGGAGAACGTGTCGAACCCTGACGAGCTCTACCTGTACCCTTCTGTCTCCAGGGCTTTCTGCCGCCACCGGATACCTCGGTGCGAGTGAGTGTGGACTGAGTTCCCTGACTCTG
>JAZRCL010000075.1:0-5885 GCA_045659745.1 Eubacteriales bacterium | reverse complement strand
AGCACGGCCTTCCCATCCGAGCCGGACGAAATAAATTCCTTGGAAAGATAAAAAAATAACCGGCGTGACCGAACCGGTCACACCGTTTTGCTGTTATATTGGACGAAATAAGCCGCTTTGCTGTGTTTATTTGAAAAAGGCAAACACTAGCACATATGTCAGATAAATCGCCACGCAAGCGATATTTAGAGGGTCCTTAAAGACCTCGAGGGCAGACTTGATTTTTTGCGATGCGCTTATATCTTTAAGCGGCGGTATTTTCTTCGCCTTTGCGTAGGCAACGAAAAGCTTGGAGATGACGCCTAAAAACAGAATGAGAGATATCAAAAATACTATAACCGTAATTATCACGAGCGCGTACGCATCAGACGAGCTGACGAAATAGTTAGCTATATTAGTTCTCAAAAACAGTCCGTATATATTAAAGAGAAAGTGGGCGCATATAGATGTCACAAGCGAGCCCGTGACGAGGAACAGCGCGCAATATACAACTCCCGCAAAGAAGAAAGAGGGAATAAGACGCAGAGAGAACGGCGTCATAGCGTAAAAGAGACCAGATATTATAACCGCCGCGAGAATTCCTTTTTTTGCATAAGTGCGGGTGAGGAGTTTTCTGAAAACAATCTCCTCAAATATTGCGGGGAGCGCGGCAAATGTGAGTATCATATATATAATTGATACCACGCCGCTGTCACCGTTTGCGGTGAGATGACCGTAAAGGGTAAAGCCCTCGGTTATATCGTATATTCCATAGAAAAGCATGTCCCAGAGCAGAGTCCCCGAGATAAGAAGGAATACTGATATGACGGGTAAATAGATAAGACGGGGGGATATTTTTCTTACGTTCATCTCCTTCGCCGTATCCTCGACTGTTAGTCTTTTTTTGGACAGCGACAGATATATAAACATGGGAATAAGAAAAATTATAAATTCAAATATAAGTGCGCCTAAAAATTCGTCGGAGCGGTGAAGCAAAAAACTGTCGGCAATGCCGCAGATAAGGCATAAGGCGAATACAAAGCATATAAGAGCGGACTCTCGGTTGCTTTTGCAATATCCAACGACGCGCGATGAGAGCTTTTTATCCTTCATGTCAATCTGCAAAAACCGACGCTTTTATGCGTTCGGCAACTTCCTTTCCCTTAAGAGCTTCAATCAGGGTAAGACCGAACTCAAAAGCTGCGCCCATACCCTTTGCGGTGATGATATTACCGTCGCGTACAACGGTTTTTATAGATTCAATTTCCGCCCCCTCAAGATACTCCTCAAAGCCGGGGAAGCACACCGCGCGCTTGCCTGAGAGCAGACCTCTTTTGCCAAGTATCATAGGTGCAGCGCATATCGCCGCAAGATACCCTCCGTTTTTGCTTGCCGCGCGTATGGCGGAGTCAACTATTCGCGAATTATCAAGATTTTCAGCTCCGGGCATACCGCCGGGGAGAATAATCATTTCGGGAGCGGAGTCCCGGTACATTATTTCGGGCACGTCTGTGCCAACCACGATTCCGTGCGATCCGACGACAGACTCGCCGCCCACGCCAATTGTTGTCACCTCAACACCCGCTCGTCGCAAAAGGTCAAGAGGGCACAATGCCTCTACCTCTTCAAATCCGTTTGCCAAAAACATATATACCATAGTTCTTGCTCCTTTCCCTTAAGCTAAAATAATTATAGCATATATAGTTTTCTTTGTCAATCAAGTTGGGGATATATACCTTCATTTTTGTTGTGTTATACTATTGACTTTTTTGTGTTTTGTAATATAATATTTTATTGGAACAAACTTTTTCGAGAGGAGATGAGATTTTGGAGAAGGTCAAAAAAATCAAGGATAATGACTTTACCGAAGGGGCGATATTTGGTAAGCTTATAAAGTTCGCTCTGCCTCTTATGGCTACGGGCCTGCTTCAGATGCTTTATAATGCATCGGATATGATAGTAGTAGGCAGGTTTTCTCCTAGCAAGGAGATTGCGATGGGTGCGGTCGGCTCATGCTCTGCGCTTATCAATCTTATACTCAATCTCTTTATGGGACTTGCCACGGGTGCGGGAGTCCTTGCGGCGCAGAACATAGGCGCAAAGAAATACGATCATCTAAAGCGCGTGATTGACACGTCGGTTATAGCCTCGCTTATCTGCGGAGTTGCTCTGTCGATATTTGGATTTTGCATGGCGGAGCCGCTTCTGACTCTTATGGGCACTCCCGAAAACGTGCTCAGAGAAGCCGTGCCGTATATGAAGGCGTATTTCGTGGGCGTGCCTGCGTGTATGCTGTATAACTTTTTAGCGGCGATACTTCGTTCGTCGGGCGACTCCAAGCGACCTCTTATATTCCTCGCAATATCGGGACTTTGCAACGTAGGACTCAATCTTATAATGGTGCTTTGCTTCTCAATGGGAGCTATCGGCGTGGGAATAGCAACGACTGCGGCGCAGTACATATCCGCTATAATGATATTTATTTATATGTCGCGCGCGGACATTGTCTGCAAGATTGATATAAAGAACATAAAGCCCGATCGTGAAAAGCTTTTGGCTATGATAAGAATAGGAATGCCTGCGGGAGTGCAGGGAATGCTTTTCTCGATATCAAACGTGCTTATGCAATCCACGGTCAACACATACGGAGACGTAATAGTAAACGGAAACGCGGCGGCGGCAAATATCGAGGGCTTTGTATATATCTGTATGAACGCGATGTATCATTCAACGCTCACGTTTGTGGGTCAAAACGTCGGCGCGGGCAAGTATGACAGACTTAAAAAGATAATACTCCAGAACGCGTTACTTGTCTCCGCGGTGGGACTTATAATCGGCGTGGCGGTCACAGTCTTCCACGAACCGCTGCTTCAGATATACGCGCCTGAGAGTGAGGCGGTAAGAGCTGCGGCGGCAAACAGACTTTACGTAATATGCAGCACGTATTTTCTTTGCGGACTTATGGAGGTAGGCTGCGGAGCGGTGCGCGGAATGGGAAAGGCAATACTACCTATGATGGTATCCCTGACGGGCTCGTGCTTGCTCAGAATAGTGTGGATATTTACTATCTGTCCTCTTTTCGAGGGAAATATTTACGTGCTTTATCTGTGCTATCCGATAACCTGGATAGTGACATCGGCAGCGCATTTCGTATGCTCGATTATCATATCGAAAAAGATGAAATCAGCCGCAATTGTTCAAAAGCGCTCTGCTTTGGCGTGATTTGATTGCAAAAAGCGCAAAAAACCTTGCTTTCGGTATAAAAAAGAGTGAAAACTCTCTTGATAAAATTGCAAATTTGTGGTAAACTATAATTTGGTAGAAAATTTGAAAATTTTGAAAGGCGGAATCAAAATGACTTACAACAAGAAATCTATTGAAAACGTTGAAATCAAAGCAGGCCAGAAGGTATTCGTTCGTTGCGACTTCAACGTACCCTCCAAGGACGGCGTTATCACGTCCGACAAGAGAATCGTAGAAGCACTTCCCACAATCAAGTACCTTATGGGCAAGGGCGCAAAGGTTATTCTTGCGTCTCACATGGGCAAGCCTCACAACGTATTTACTCCCGGCTTCAAGCTCACAAAGAAGGAGCTTAAGAAGGTTGCGGAGCTTCCCGAGGCAGAGCAGGCAGCAGCTACTGCAGAGTATCTTGAGAAGGCAAAGAAGGACGTTAAGAAATTCTCCCTTCAGATAGTTGCAGATAAGCTCAATGAGTACCTTGACGGCAAGGTAGTATTTGCACACGATATAGTTGGCGACGATGCAAAGGCAAAGATCGCTGCTATGGAAAACGGCACCTGCGTACTTCTTGAGAACGTACGCTTTGACGCAGGCGAGGAAAAGAACAAGCCCGAGTTCGCAAAGGCACTTGCTGACCTCTGCGGCGAGGACGGACTTTACGTAAACGACGCGTTCGGTACTGCTCACAGAGCACACGCGTCCACAGCAGGCGTTGCTGCATACCTTCCCGCAGTTTGCGGATACCTTATCGGTAAGGAGATCGGCGTTATGGGTAAGGCTCTTTCCAACCCCGAGCGTCCCTTCGTTGCTATTCTCGGCGGCGCAAAGGTCTCCGACAAGCTCAACGTTATAAACAATCTTCTCTCCAAGGTTGACACCCTTATCATTGGCGGCGGTATGGCATACACGTTCCTCGCAGCTAAAGGATATGGCGTAGGAAACTCTCTCCTTGATACAGACAAGATCGAGTACTGCAAGGAGATGATGGCTAAGGCAGAGCAGAACGGTGTTCAGCTTCTTCTCCCTGTTGACTGCACCACAGTTGACAATTTCCCGAACCCCATTGACGCGCCCATCGATACACTTATCGTTGACGCAGACCAGATCCCTGCAGACAAAGAGGGCTGTGATATCGGTCCCAAGACTATGGAGCTTTACGCAAACGCAGTAAAGGCTGCAAAGACTGTTGTTTGGAACGGTCCTATGGGCGTATTTGAAAACCCCACTCTCGCAAAGGGAACAATTTCCGTAGCACAGGCTCTTGCTGATTCTGATTGCATCTCCATCGTTGGCGGTGGTGACTCCGCAGCGGCTTGTGAGACTCTCGGCTTTGCTGACAGAATCACACACATTTCCACAGGCGGCGGCGCATCTCTTGAGTTCCTTGAGGGACTTGAGCTTCCCGGTATCGCTTGCTTGCAGGACAAATAATCCTTAAAAAAATCTCCAATACTTCGTTGCTCCTGCATTGCGGCTCGACGTAGGGAACTACGCCTTCGCTTTGCAATGTGCGGTGCGCCTCGTCTTGAAAATTTTTTCTGCGGATTTTGATAATTGAAATTTTGAAAAGTTTCGCTCAAGCCTTTTCAAAGGCTTGCGGTTTCCAAAGGCAGCGCCTTGGTCGCCCTCCGCAGAGGGCGAAAAGCCTGACGCTTAGATAGCGCCCGAAAGGTGAATTTTCGATTGCAAAGCAATCGAAAAGAGGAAAACCACAAGTGGGGTTTTCCTCCCAAAACAAATCATACATATGAGGTATAATAAAATGAGAAGATACGTAATTGCAGGCAACTGGAAAATGAATATGACACCCGCAAAGGCTCAGGCTCTCATCAATGAAATGAAGCCCCTTGTTGCAGGTAAGGATAATTGTGACGTTGTTCTTTGCGTTCCCGCTATTGACATCCCCGCGGCAGTTGAGGCTGCAAAGGGATCTAACATCAAGATCGGTGCAGAGAACGTTCACTTCAAGGCATCCGGCGCTTACACCGGCGAGATCTCCGCAGAGATGCTCGTTGAGGCAGGCGTTGAGTACGTTGTTATCGGTCACTCCGAGAGACGTCAGTACTTCGGTGAGACAGACCAGACCGTAAACCTCCGCACACTCGCAGCGCTTAACGCCGGCCTTAAGGCTATCGTTTGCGTAGGTGAGACTCTTGAGCAGAGAGAGCTCGGCTACACCGAAACACTCCTTAAGTTCCAGACAAAGATGGCTCTTACAAACGTAACCGCTGAGCAGATGAAGAATGTTATCATCGCTTACGAGCCTGTTTGGGCTATCGGTACAGGCGTGACAGCAACTGCTGATCAGGCAGACGAGGGCAACGGATACGTTCGCGCAGCTGTTGCTGAGATGTTCGGCGCAGACGTTGCAGCACAGACTGTTGTTCAGTACGGCGGTTCTATGAACGACAAGAACGCAGCAGAGCTTCTTTCCAAGGAGAACGTTGACGGCGGCCTTATCGGCGGTGCGTCCCTCGTTGCAGAGAAATTCTCCGCTATCGTTAACGCAGCACAGTAATATTTATTAGATATAACGCAGGGGAGAGGGAATCTTTTTGGAAAAAGTTTCCCTCTCCCCTAGCATATCGGTTTGCCGATATGCGTACGATTGTTTTATGCCGCGGGCAGAAAACTCGCGTCACTTGCTTGCAAGTGACAACACC
>JAZRCL010000074.1:0-7365 GCA_045659745.1 Eubacteriales bacterium | reverse complement strand
TATCAAATTTTGCCGAAAAATGAGGTTTTCAACAGAGTTTCCCTGTGACTTTGCCAACAGCTGCAAACTCACCAAAAAGCCGTCTAAAGTGGAATGGGCGTTGATTTGTGACTCGTCGAGTTGCCCTGCACCTCTGCTCGTCTCAAATCTCCCGACCCCCTTCCCCTTTAAGAATACCCTAACCCCAAGAGGTTGCAAGCAAACTCGTCTAAAAGGTGATGTTTAAGAGTATCCGTAGGAACTATTGCTTTATTTTTTTATTCACGCACCGCACCTTTGGTGCAGGGCGCGAGGAGTGGGGAGTTTCTTAAGATGGGGAGAGGGTCGAGCGTTGTTTTCGTTTGCGAAAACAAATTTCTCAAGAGAGAAATTAGGACACTCTCCCCTCTTAAGTGGCTCTTTTTGGATACTTTTTGCAGCTATTGGCAAAAAGTATCATAAAAAGAAAGTATCATAAAAAATCATATATCCAAATTTTCCGCAAGACGAGCATTCTGCTCAATAAACTCACGTCTGGGCTCTACCTTATCACCCATAAGCAACGAAAACATCTCGTCACAAACCATAGCATCCTCTACCGTCACGCGCAAAATAGTACGCGTTGCGGGGTCCATAGTCGTTTCCCAAAGCTGATCGGGGTCCATTTCACCAAGACCCTTATATCTGTCAGCCTCAATAAGATGTCTGCTATTCTCGCCGCCGAGCTCAGCAATTATCTGATCTCTCTCCGCATCCGAATAAGCATATCTCTCATTACCCTGCTTCGAGCCCTTACGGTAAACCTTGTAAAGCGGAGGCTGAGCGAGATATATATGTCCGTCGTCAATAAGCTGACGCATATGTCTGAAGAAGAATGTCAAAAGAAGAATTCTGATGTGCGATCCGTCAACGTCAGCGTCCGCCATAATAATTATCTTGCCGTAGCGGAGCTTGTTAATATCAAACTCATCACCGATTCCGCAGCCGAGAGCCTGAATTATAGGTATAAGCGACTGATTGGAATAAACCTTGTCAAGTCTGGTCTTTTCGACGTTAAGCACCTTACCGCGAAGGGGCAATATTGCCTGGAATTTTGAGTTTCTTCCCTGTGTTGCGGAGCCTCCCGCGGAGTCTCCCTCTACGAGATATAACTCGGTGAGCTGGGCGTTTCTCTCATTACAGTCACGGAGCTTTCCGGGAAGCGTGCTGCCCTCAAGAAGTCCCTTACGTCTTGTTGCTTCTCTTGCCTTTCTTGCCGCCTCACGAGCGCGCGAAGCCGCAAGCGCCTTATCAATTATAGCTTTTGCAGTATTGGGATTTTCCTCGAAATAATCCGCAAGCTTCTGGCTTACCGTGTTGTCAACAAGTGTTCTTATATCAGAGTTTCCAAGCTTTGCTTTAGTCTGGCTCTCAAACTGCGCGTTTTCAAGCTTTACGGAAACAATAGCGCAAAGTCCCTCACGAACGTCCTCGCCCGAAAGATTCTTATCACTGTCCTTGAGTATTCCGTTTCGGCGCGCATAATCGTTTATAACTCTGGTAAGTCCCGACTTGAATCCCGTTTCGTGCGTACCGCCCTCAATGGTATTCATATTGTTAGCAAAGGTCATAACGCACTCATTATATCCGTCGTTATACTGAAGTGCGATTTCGGCAATACTAGTGTCCTTCTCGCCTCTCATATAGATGACCTCATTGTGCACAGGGTCATTATGTCTCTGCTCGGTAAGGTACGTGACAAACGACTTTATACCGCCCTCAAACTGAAGGTCGGTCTCCACAGGCTCGTTGCCTCTGTTATCTATAAGAACTATTCTTATACCTGCGTTAAGAAATGACTGCTCGCGCATACGGTTGAGAAGTATCTCGTAGTCGAAAACAGTCTCCTCAAATATCTCGGGGTCGGGCTTGAAAGTCACCTTAACACCGTGAGGCTTCTCAGGTGAGTCACCCTCACAGATAAACTTTCTTGCAACCGCGCCACGCTCAAATCTCTCGGTATATCTCTTTCCCTCGTAGCAGTCCTCAAGCTCTACCCAGAGCGAGAGAGCGTTAACGACAGACGCGCCAACGCCGTGCAGTCCTCCTGCAATCTTATATCCGCCACCGCCGAACTTTCCTCCCGCGTGGAGAATAGTATATACAACCTCAGGCGTGGGGATGCCCTCCTTGGGGTGAATACCCGCAGGAATGCCTCGTCCGTTATCCTCGACAGTGATACTGTTATCGTAGTTTATCGTGACTGTAATCTTGTCACAGTATCCCGCGAGCGCCTCGTCTATGGAGTTGTCAACTATCTCGTAAACGAGATGGTGCAGACCGCGTATAGAGGTAGTACCGATGTACATACCGGGTCTTTTTCTTACAGCTTCAAGACCTTCAAGGACTTGTATCCCACTTTCGTCATAAGTGTTCTTCTCAATTTCCGACATTTTTTCTTCTGCCTTTCATTTATTTGCCATTTCTAAAATCTATTTTATATCCCATAAACCGTTCTGCCTATTAAGGCTTGCGTGGATATCTGGGAAAAACAAATCATATATTTTCCGTTTTCCTTATAGAGAATAAAGGATTTCGGTATCTCGTCCTTTGCAGAGATGACGAGATTAGCTCTTTCCGCCTCGGAGAGATATTTTCTCGTCACAGAGGATATAGTCGCGTTGTCCGCGTCGAATATTCCGATTATGTCTTTTTCGCGTATGTTTTTGTTGTTTCCAGCGTGAAGGAACATATATTTCTCCTTTCTTTTTTCTTTTACTTTCTGCTTATAGCAGCAGAAAGTAAACAAAGAATGCCACTTAAAGTGGAAGGGTGTTCTAATTTTTCTCCCGAAAAATTTGCTCTTGTAGAGCACCGAACGACCCCCTTCCCCTTTAAAAATACCCTAACCCCACGAGTTTGCAAGCAAACTCGTCTGTAAAGGTGAAGTCCTTAGAAACTATCATGTTGTCGTGTGCCGAACGCACACAGGGAGAGGAGTTTCTTAAGAGGAGAGGGGGTCTGCAGATTTTGGTTGAGCAGAGTTGTAAAGCAATTCGTCGAAACCAAAATCAAAGCCTCTTTCCTATTAAGTGGCTCTTTTTGGATACTTTTTGCAGCTATTGGCAAAAAGTATCAATAAAAAACATTTATTATAAACTATTTCTAAAATACTTTCCGTCTTTAACGTAAATAACATTAGCCCCGGAAATATCCGTTGCCTCACACGTCGTCATAATAACCTGCTTGTCCGAAAGATTTGAAATCAAATAACTTCTTCTCGTCGCATCAAGCTCAGATAACACGTCGTCAAGCAAAAATACCGGATACTCACCGCCGCAGCTTTTCTTAATTATCTCGCCCTCGGAGAGCTTCAAGGCAAGCGCTAAAGACCTCTGCTGCCCCTGCGAGCAGAAAATTCTCGCGCTATTGCCGTTTAAGTTTATTTCTATGTCGTCCTTGTGAGTTCCCCACAAAGTCGCTCCTGCGCCGATTTCTCGGTCGTGACGGCTGAAATAAAGCTCACGGAAGCTGTCCTCAACCTTTTTTATGTCAAACAGCTCGTCCTCGGGGAGCTTGCACGACGACACGTACTTCAGCTCGGGAAATTCGCGCTTGCCCGTCATATCCGAAAATATGTCCGCAACGTACTTGCGTATTTCACGTAAATATTCCACTCTGTAAAGAGTAATTTTCGCCGCCTCAGCCGCCAACTGCTCCGAGAATATATCCACCGTCGCGTCAAACGCGCCTCTGTCCTCCTCGGCAAGCTTTATAAGAGAATTTCTCTCCTTTAGTATCGCCTGATACCTCTGAAGCGACCTCATATAAAGCGGCTTTATCTGAGATATTGCCACGTCAAGAAAATTTCTGCGCATAGACGGGCCTTCCTTGACTATAGACAAATGCTCAGGACAGAAAAGCACCACCTTAAACTCGCCCACCATATCCGACATTTTGGAAATTTTAAGTCCGTTCTGCTCTATTCTCCTCTGACGTCTGTCCGAAAAAAGCGTGACCTTGGTACTCATATCCCTTATGTCGTCGGCATACGTGTTCTCAATTTTTGCATACTCGCAACCAAACCGAATAAGGTCTTTATCCACGCCCTGACGAAAGCTCCGACACAGCGCGGTGTAATAAATAGCCTCGATAATATTTGTCTTGCCCTGCGCGTTCTCTCCAATAAGAATATTTGTGCCGGGACAAAAGTCAAGCTCGGCTGAGTCTATATTGCGAAAATTCTCGACCTTTATTTTTTTACAGATCATTAAAATCAGTCCTTAGTTCTTACGGGAAGAAGCATAAACAGCTCGCTCTCTCCATTCTCGGGCTCTGCAGGCTCAATATTTATGCTGGAGAACGCCGACGTCATAGAGATCTTTATATCGTCGTAAGAGCAAGCCTTAACGCTGTCCGTAAGGAAACGGTTGTTAAACGCGATAGAAAGCGCCTCGCCTGTGTGCTGAGTCTGAACCTCGTCATAAATGCTTCCCGCAGCCGAAACCGCAGAAACCTTGATAAGATTGTCACCCGCAACTATACGAACGTGCGAGCGAACAGCTCTCTCAATTCTCTCCTCGGTAATAAGCGACGCTCTTTCAAGCGCAGAGAGAAGCTCATACTTGTTTGCAACTACCTCTATCTTGTGATTTTTGATAATAATTCTATTGTAGTCAATGTACTCGCCCGTGATAAGCTTTGTAAAGAACACAAGATTGTCAAATACAAGCACCATGTTCTTGTAGCTCATGTAAACCGTCACCTTGTCGTCCTCATCATCGGACAAAAGTTTTATGATCTCGTTTACAGACTTTGAGGGAACAATAAATGAGTACTCAATTCCTCTTGTAGAATTCTCAATATTCTCAATTTCAGCAGGACAGGAGCATACTGCGAGCTTAAAGCTGTCGCAAGCAACTACGCTTATCTTGCCTGCCTCAGTCTTAACGTAGCAGCCGTTGAGCATAGGACGCGTGTTGTCATTCACACCCATAGCGTAGGATACCTTTGCAAGCATCTTCTTTAAGGTAGGCTGACATACTACAAAGCCCTTCTCTGTCGTGAGATTGGGTATCTCGGGGAATTCCTCAGCTTTGAGTGAACCTGTCTTGTGAGAGGATATACCGCACTCAAAGGTCGCCTGAAGTCTGGAATCAACCGTCAGAGTTATAAACTCACCGTCCATAACCTTGAGAGTCTGATTGAACTTCTGCGCGTTGATAATGTACGAGCCCTGCTCGAGTACCTCACACTCAACGGTGATCTTCATTCCCTTTTCAAGATCGAAAGCTGTCAATGTGCAGCTGTCAGGCTGATTTGCCTCGATAAGTATTCCCTCAACTGCCGTCAAAGTGCTTTTTCCGGATACAACACTCATCAAAGGCGCTATTTTGTTGCTGATTTCCTGTCTGTTAAACGTAATTTTCATTTTTTATTCCTTTCTTGGAAAACTTTTGAAAAAGTTTTCCAAACCTTTCAAAACTTTCCTCGCATTAATTTTTTTGTTTTTTATAATCGAGTAGCCGTGAACATGTGTATGACTTTATGTATGACTCATGTTGTGAGTTTTGTTTATCGCCCTATCAAATTGCGCCTTTGGCGCTCTGCGGTGTCGAAGACCCGCAAGAGAGATAGAGTGATAGAATGAAATAATTAGCAGTAGTAGCAGTAGTATGCATAAAATTGTTGAAAAGTGGGTAAAACCCTTATGTGCAAAGAAAAACTTTTCCACTCAAAGCTGTATAAATGCCAATGAAAATTCAGGAAAAACTCCCCGCATTTTCAATTTACACCTGCATAATTTTGAAATTTTCAAGAAATTATCTCAAAACCTCAATTTTTTGACTTTTCCACAGTTGAGTGAGTTCTAAAAACTCCTGTGGAAAACTTTGAATTCCCATATAACTCAATGGAAACCCCATCACTTCCCCCTGTTAAAAAGTTGGGGAAAGTTTTTGGAGGTTTGGAACCTTTTCTCCAAAAGGTTCCAAAAAAAATCATTCTCTGACTTCCTTTACGATCTCATTGAGAGTGATCTCAAAGGTGCGGTCGGACATAAGCTTCTTTCGTATAATCTCCTCCGACGCGATTATCGTTGTATGGTCACGGTTAAATATCTTACCAATATTGGGATAGGACATTTCAGTAAGGTCTCTTATAAGATAAATAGCAAGGTGTCTTGCGTTTGCAATTTCCTTGACTCTGGACTTGCCAACAAGGTCGGACTTTTTGACGTTGAATTTTTTCTCAACCGCGGAGAATATCTTGTCCACCGTCACGTTGACGGGCTCCTCGCCGCCGAGCAGCTCGCTGATGCAGTTTTTAGCAATCTCCATGGTTATTTCTCTGCCCGAGAGGAATTTTATCGCTACCAGCTTTTTAACTGCTCCCTCGATCTGTCTTATGTGTGAGCGGAGGTTTTCAGCAAGGTAGAGAATAATCTCGTCGGACACCTTGATTCCCGCCTGAGCGATCTTGTTTTTGAATATCGCTATTCTCAGCTCAAGATCCGGAGGCTGTATGTCTGCTATAAGTCCCCATTCAAATCTGGAAACGAGTCTTTCCTCAAGTGTCTTTATGTCCTTAGGGGGACGGTCGGAAGTGAGAATTATCTGCTTTCCGTCCTCAAACAGCGCGTTGAAGGTGTGGAAAAATTCCTCCTGCGTGGACTCCTTTCCCGCGATGAACTGAACGTCGTCAATGAGCAGCACGTCGCAGGTGCGGTATTTATCTCTGAACTTATGCATCGCGTTTTTGGAAAGGCTTTCAATCATCTGGTTTGTGAAGTCCTCTCCCTTTATGTAGATAATCTTGGCGTTAGGGTTGCGCTCCTTTATTTTGTTTGTGACGGCGTAAAGAAGGTGAGTTTTACCCAGACCCGAGGGGCCGTAAATAAAGAGCGGATTGTAATCCTGCGCGGGACTCTCGGACACTGCAAAGCAGGCAGCGTGAGCAAATTTATTTGAGCTTCCCACAATAAAGTTATCAAAGGTATACTCAAAATTCACCGTGGGCATTGTAGATCCCAGCTTTACGGTATTCTCTTTTTTAATCTCTTTTTTCGGAGCTTCCTGTTGTTTTTCTGATTCACCGATGATCTGCTTTCGGATATCTTCAACGTTTACTGCGGGATTTCTTGCTTTTACGACCACATTGATTGCAAATCCCATAAACGATTCGAAGCTTTCTTCAAGCATACCGAGAAATTTCTCATTAATGATCTTCATTTTAAACTCGGTGCTTGTTGTTAAATTTAATGTGTTCTCGGAAAATGACTGAATCTCGATGTCTCCGAACCAAAGATTCATTGCAGTGGTACCCAAGGTCTGTTTCATTTTATCTTGAACCATAGACCATATTTCTTTTATTTCCGACAAGTAATCCATAAATGAAAAATTCCCCTCT
>JAZRCL010000073.1:0-74373 GCA_045659745.1 Eubacteriales bacterium | reverse complement strand
ATCCAGACGTTGGGAGTGCCAAAGGGGTGCATACACTGCGTGTGTATGCACCCTTTTCCCACCCCCAACGGGAATCGAACCCATAACTAACCCTTAGGAGGGGCTTATTATATCCATTTAACTATGGAGGCCAATATTACTTTTGTATTATATCACAACTCGGGGTAAAATTCAACAGTTTTACTCAATAAATTTTTATTTCTCACACCTCTGCAGGCGCGCTCATATAACTATTAGTAGCACAAGAATATTCTTCGGAGGAATTATATGAACAGAAATAGCTTTTTCCCGAATTTTCTCTCTATTTTTAGGCGGCGTCCGCACGCCATGGCAAACATTTACGGCAGTCCAAATTACCCCGAAATACAAGGCCACGCGCATTTTTGGCAGACTACTCACGGCGTAATGTGCGAGGTCGAGCTTATAGGGCTACCAACCACGCAGAACCCTTGCCAGAGTCCCATACTTGCTATGCACATTCACGACGGCGGCTCCTGCACAGGTACGCCCACCGACCCGTTTGCAAATGCAGGCTCTCATTACAATCCATATTCCTGTCCTCACCCTTATCACGCGGGAGATATGCCTCCAATATTCGTATCGGGTGGGTACGGCTTTTTATCTTTTCTAACCGACAGATTTACCGCGAGGGAAATTATAGGCAAAACTATTATAATTCATTCCGCGCCCGACGATTTCATCACACAGCCCGCAGGGAACTCGGGAATAAAGATCGCCTGCGGCGAGATATACTAAAAAAAGCCTTCCTTGCGGAAGGCTTTTTTCTTAAATATTCTTTAATTCTTGAATCTCTGCAAGCCACACGTTTGCAACCGCGTCTGATGGCATTACAAGCGCGCCGCGAGGAGAGAGGGAAATATCACTCACCGCAGGGCCGTCGGGGAGACAGGAGCGCTTGAACTGCTGCGAGAAAAATCTCTTTACGAACACCTCAAGCCACTTGATAAGCGTCTCTCCGTCATACTTGTCGCCAAGTGCATAGCACGCCAAGCGGTAAAGCTTTGCAGGCGAAAATCCGTACTTGAGCATGTAGTACATATAAAAATCGTGTATCTCATAAGGACCTACCAGATCTTCAGTCTTCTGCGCTATATTTCCGCTCTCATCGGCGGGCAAAAGCTCGGGGGAAACGGGAGTTTCAACAATATCAATAAGTGCGTCTGACAGAATTTTATTGCCCTTTGCATCTTCAAGAGCCGCGCAATATCTTACAAGCTCACGAACAAGTGTCTTGGGGATAGATGCATTAACACCGTAGCCTGACATATGGTCACCGTTATAAGTCGCCCAACCGAGTGCTAACTCTGACATATCTCCCGTACCAACGACAAATCCTCCCTCGGCGTTGGAGATATCCATAATTACCTGTGTGCGCTCACGTGCCTGAGCATTTTCATATACTACGTTATGCAGATTTTCGTCGTGTCCGATGTCCTTGAGGTGAGATCTGACCGCACCCGATATATCAACACATCTGAAATCAACACCAAGCTCCTCGCACATAACCGTCGCGTTGTCCTTGGTACGCTTGGTAGTACCAAAGCAGGGCATAGTCACAGCGATAATATCGCTCATAGGACGGCCAAGAATATTCATAGCGCGTGCCATAACAAGTAGAGCTAAGCAAGAGTCAAGTCCACCCGAAATACCAACAACAATTTTCTTCGCATATGACGCAACAACACGCTTTGCAAGTCCATGCGCCTGAATGTCAAGTATACGCTCAAATCCGTCCGCAGACTCGGGGATAAAGGGATTTTGAGGGATATGACGCGTAAGCTCGGTTTCTTCTATCTCAATGTCAAATTCTATTTCGCAGTATTCATTTGCGGTCTTGTTGCAGAACAGGCCCGAACGGCGCTTGATACCTACAATCTTGTCCGTATCTATCTCACTGATAAGCAGCTCACTATCAAATGCCGACTTTTCTGTCAATATCTTGCCGTCCTCGTATATGACCGCGTGACCGCCGTAAACAGAGTCAGTCGTAGATTCTCCAAGACAGCTACTCGCCATTGCATAACTGCATACGAGCTTTTTGGACTGCGCGGGTATAAGCATATTTGAAAGCGCCTCGCTATCTGCAGTCTGGCAGACAGAGCCGAGATTCAATATAATATTAGCACCCGCCGCTGAAAGCTCACACGAAGGGGATATGGGAGCGCAAAGATCCTCATAAAACTCAACTCCGAGCTTAAAGGACGGCATATTTCTGCATGTAAATATCTGCTTTGAGCCGAACATGACAACAACGTCGTCAATAGTGTAGGAATAGTTGAGCTTCGGGCAAGGCGCAAAATATCTCGCCTGCGACGAGGCAATATTGGTCTTGGGTACAATACCGAGTATCTGTCCGCCCTGAACCACCGCTGCACAGCTATAAAGCTTCTCGGAGCAGAGAATTGGCAGGCCAATAACAAATATACTGTCGTTCATTACACTTGAATATACAAATCTTTTAAGACCGCAAAGCGCCGCCGAAATAAGCTTATCCGAATAAAACAAATCTCCGCACGTAGCGCCCGTGAGTGTCAACTCAGGAAAGAGAACTACCTTCGCGCCAAGACCTGCCGCCTCGGAGGCAAGACGGATACACTGATCAGTATTAAATTCTACATCTGCAACGCGGATTTTTGGCGTTGCGACTGCAACCTTTATAAAGCCGTTATTCATAAACAACTCCTCACCGCCGATAGATCGGCATAATTATACAAGTATATTATATCACCTAAATCTGACAATTACAAGAGCAAACTTACATTTTTTGCATAAAAAGTACCGCCCGGCTCTTGCCTGACGGTACTTTTACGTTAATTTTATTTTACAAGCTGTCTCTTTATCTTCTTGGTCGTAGTCTTCTCAAACTCGGTCTTTCTAATCTCAACAGACTTTATCTGCTTGAAGGAGGGCAGCTTTTTATTGATAAGATTTATTGACTTGCGGATGCTTTCCTTGATCTCTTCATCAGTTGCTTCCTTGGGGAACTTGGAAAAATCAGGGTAAACGACTGCAATAACATTAACAGTATCGCTATCCTCAGCCTTTCTGCCGATTACGCAGCATTCAGCGATAGTATCTACGTTTTCAAGATATTCCTCGATCTCCTCGGGGAATACGTTCTTTCCGTTTTCAAGCACGATAACGAACTTGATACGTCCCGTGATATAAATACATCCTTCGTCATCCTTGTATCCGACGTCACCTGTGCGGAACCATCCGTCCTCGGTAAATACGTCTGCATTTGCATCAGGATTATTGTAGTATCCAAGCATTACGTTGTCACCCTTGACCTGAATCTCACCCATAATGTATCCTTTGTCAGTTGTCTCACCGTTAGGATCAATTCTGACCTCACAGCAAGGAACGGAGGGACCAATAGAGCCGGGCTTACGGTTATAATAAAGGTCAACTGCTACAAGGGGAGAGCATTCGGTTATACCAAATCCCTCAAATACGGAGATTCCAAACTCCTCAAACTCGTACACAAGCTCGGGATTGAGCTTTGCGCCACCGCAAATAATGTGGTCAAGTCTTCCGCCGAACGCGCTTGTGACAGACTTGAAGAGCTTTGCGCGGACGTCAATTCCTATCTTACGAAGACCTGCAGAGATCTTGAGAGCTGTTCGGAGTGTCTTTGCCTTGCCCGACTTTTCAGCCTCGGACCAGATCTTTTTGTGCATGGTATTCATAAAGAGGGGAACGAGAACAAGTCCCGTGGGCTTGAACAGAGCAAAATTCTTCATAACGTGACGGAGAGAGTCGTTGATACAGACGGTCATTCCAAGCGTCATCGCCGCTATAAGACACATAAGCTCGTAGGTGTGGTGAACGGGAAGCACCGAAACGATAACGTCGTCAGGAGTAAAGCAAACCGAGTCAAACGCAGACTGAACAGCCGCAAAAATATTTTTCTGGCAGAGCATTACGCACTTGCTCGTTCCTGTAGTACCCGACGTGAACAGCATTTCACACATCTGCTCGCGGTCGTGACTCTTGTTTACCTGATATCCCTCGTCAAGACCTGTCTGTCCAATCTCGAGAAGGTCGGAGAAATTAACCACCTTGTCCGAGAAGCCTTCGCCATATTCAGCATTGATCGGGATAAAGTATTTAAGAGTTTCGTGAGTGTTTATTGTGGTCACAAATTTCTCATTAAAGGACTTGGAATAAACTATCGCGTCTGCCTCAACGATAGAGAGGAACTTTTCAATCTCGCTTACGGCAAGCTCCTTGTCCATAGGTATAGCTACGGTTCCGTTTACAAGTGCAGCAACGTAGGTTGCGAGCCACTGGGGGGAGGTATCACCGATAATAGCGATCTTCTTACCTGTGAGTCCAAGTTTATCAAGACCCGAAGCAATCTTACTTACCAAAACGTAAAATTCAGCATACGACATATCCTTGAGCTTATTGTTCTCAAAGTAGCGATATGCCAATTTGTCACCGTGTGACTGAATATAGAAAAGAAGATCGTTGACGTCGGATACTGACATATTGCCTCTGTCAATCTTCTTTCTGTTAGGAAGCATTTTACTCATAATTATTTCCTTTCTTTGTTTGCGTATCCGCAAACACCGATTATTTTAGTCTTTTTTAGTTGTTGTAAAAACAACAAGTTTATTGTACCACAAAATACCGAATTTGTCAAGAGTTTGGACAATATTTCATAAAATCAAATTATCTGCCAAATATTTTTCCCAAAATAAAGCACAATAGCCCGATTAAAAGAACTGCAGCAATTCCCATAAAAACCACGGTGTAAAGAGCAAACCCCAAAAAACACCAGAAGGTCAGCGCCGAGGTAAAGCTTGCTGCAACGTCTCCGCCGATAAAGAAGATTATCACAGAGATTACAAGACAAAGAATTGAATATATCGGCAAAGCGCCAAGACTGTTTTTTATATCCGCACCGCTCAGATTAATATGCATACATACGCATAGTATAAGAACACCGCCCAGGATTTTTGTCCAAACGGGAGACGCGCTATCGGATACAGCCGAGAAAAATATATTCACGCTTTCTGATATCAGATCAATGAAACCGCCAAAGCTTCTGTCAACCGAGAAGACTGACGAATAATATTCATCAAATGCCTGCGGAAAACAGAGAGCCACAATAAGCATAACAACTAATAGCCCGAGTATGATGGGCCCCATGCTTATAAAAAGGCAGCCGAGTCTATGCCAAATATTCTTTTTGTTGTACTTGTGATTTACGTATCCAAGGACTCCATTTTTTGCCTTGGGATTCCAGAGGCAGATCTTTTTTATCTTATGGCCAAAGGGAAAACACATTATCGCGTGACCAAGCTCGTGTATGGGGGTACCAATAATCGAGGTAGCCATAACAAGTCCGCGCCCAAACCTTCCGGTCATTTTCATAAAAAGCTTTTCGGAAAGTCCTGCGATAAAGCCGCAGACAACCATAGGCAATATTGGAAAAAGGAATGTGACAGCAAACAGCTTTAAGAATTCCAACATCAAATCAACCTCATTTTATTCTCATAGCGCGTATTCTGTCCTCGTTGGGGGTGACGTACGCGCTCCAATTGTTGTGGTACACAACAAATCCCGGCTTTGAGGAGGGAACCTTTTTAACACCTCTGGCAAAGAGGTAGTCCACCTCCACGCGCTCTCCGCCGCGAGCCTTTGAATAATATGCCGCTATCATACACGCGTCGGTGAAGTCCTCAGAAGGAGGCTCCTCGCCGTTGGTGATAAGAAGCACGTGCGAGCCTGCGGTATTCTTTGCGTGGAACCAATAGTCGTGCTTTTGCGCAAGCTTGTGAGTTATATATTCGTTTTGTACGTTATTCTTTCCGCACAGCACCCTGTAGCCATTAGTAGTCTCAAATTGAGCTACCACGGGAGCTGGTTGCTTTTTGGGAGCGGCATAGCCCTTCATCTTTGACGCATACCCCGAGCGGTAAAGCTCGTCGCGTATCTCGGACAAATCAGCCACGGTCTCCGCTTTAGTGAGCGCATCAAATACAGAATGTATATATTCAAGCTCACGCTGACCTATCTCTATCTGCTTTGAAAGCTCGACCCTTGCAGTCTTGGTCTTATTGTATTTTTTGTAATATCTCTGCGCGTTTGCCGCGGGAGTGAGACGCTCGTCAAGGTCTATAACAATCTTGCCATATTCACCCGTCTCTTCGTTCCAAGCCTCGTAATCAATAAGCTCGACCGTTGTCTGTCCTTTAGTGAGCATATAAAGATTTGAGGTTATAAGGTCTCCGTATTTCTTATATTTTTCACCCAGAGCGCAATCCGCAAGCTCCTTTTGCTGAGAATCAAGCTTTTTGGAGATTCTGGACTCGGAATTAGTCAGTATTTTAAGAAGATCCGATGCACGTTGCTTTATGCGCTGCTCCTTATCACGACTCTCAAAAAACGTATCAAGCGCCTCGGAAGCAGACTCAATTGCCTTGAGTTCAAGACCACTTCCGTAATGAGTCAAATTCACAAAGGAGTATTCCAATGAGAGCGAACCGTCAAACACAACGCACGGAGAATAAGAATTGTTTTTAATAACCTCAACAAATTTTGAAAACTCTATCCAAAGTCGCTCGACGGGGCAGTCATACAACGGGGCATCAATTCTGCCTGTTGCTCGATAGCATATCTCCCGCGAGTTCGACGCGGAGATTCCAAGATAATTGGAAGTGATAAACTTATCCGCCAACCTATCGCAAGACGTTTCTTCAAACCGCACACAAAAGCCCTTATAGGTTTCTTCAAGAGGATTTTGCTTGTCCTGTGCGGGTGGCAGCTCGTATATCATGCCGGGAAGCACCTGACGGAGACTGCTGGTAGTAAAATCCACGGTCTTTAACACATAAATGACCTTGAAGTTCTCATCCGTAAATATCAGATTGCTGTATTTACCCATAATCTCTGCAAAAATATATTTTTTACATTCAAAGCCCATTTCGTCACGCGTATCAAAGGTAAGTCTTGCAACCCGCTCAAATCCCTCCTGCGACACGTCCGAGAGGGTGGCGCCCGACAGATGCTTTCGGAGAAGCATGCAAAACATTGGCGCCTGCATTGGATTTTCCTTCTGCGTTTGTGTAAAGCTGATTCTCGGACAGCTTGAGGACGCATTTATAAGCAGACGTAAGTTCTTACCGTTTGCTCTTATAGAAAAAACAATCTCTTCCTTCTCAGGCTGATATATCTTTTCGATCTTTCCGCCTCGGGCATTTATATTTATTTCATTCACAACGCATGCAAGCATGCCTGCATCAAATGCCATAATTTTATCTCCAAAAAATTTTCTTACTAATATTATATCACATTATTGATTTTTTTTCAATATGGTGTTATAATGTTTATAACATTTGTTTTAATTTTCTAAAAAGGATGCTACGAAGATGAAAGAAATTCAGAACATCATAGGTATAGACGTTGGCGGAAGCGCTACAAAAATAGTAGGCTTCAAAATTAACCAGAACGGAAAAAGGGAAATGATATCCCCGCTTTTTGTGCGTGCAACCGATCCTATAACTTCAATATACGGCGCATTCGGTAAATTCACCACTGAAAACAATCTTGACCTTGAGGATATAGACAAGGTGATGGTCACCGGCGTGGGCGCAACTCATATGCAAAAGCCCATATATTCACTCAATAGCCAGAAAGTGCCCGAGTTTGATGCGGCAGGAATTGGTGGCCTCTATCTTTCGGGACTTGACGAAGCAATCGTCGTTAGTATGGGCACGGGTACGGCTCTGATTCATGCAAAGAAAAACGGTAATAATACCGAAATAAAATACCTCGGCGGCACGGGTGTCGGCGGCGGTACGCTACTCGGTCTTACTAAGAAAATGACTGGCGTGAGCACTATTGAGCATATAGAGGAGCTTTGCCAGAGCGGCTCGCTTGATAATATCGACCTCAGAGTAAAGGATATTTCTAAAAACGCACAGTTTACGGGTGTCAACGAAAATCTCACGGCGTCCAATTTTGGAAAGCTTTCAGATATGGCCACAGCGGGAGACATCGCGCTCGGAGTTGCCAATATGGTGGCGGAGACCATCGCTATGATAGCGGTGTTCACAGCTCGCGGACTGGGACTTGAAAACGTTGTATTGATTGGCAATCTCACTACTATAGCTCCCGTAAGAGATATTTTTGGAAATCTTGATTCCTTTGGCATAAACTTTATTATCCCCGAAAATTCAAGCTTTGGCACGGTAATCGGTGCAGCGCTTTACGTAGAAAAGAACTAATTTGACGAGGTGAGTTATTATGATTAAAATTATTTTTCTTATTTGCGCACTTTTGGGCGGGGCATATTCGATAATTCTTAACGTAGTTAAGTATCGTTCGGCTAATAATCCCACACCCGAAAATCTTTCGGACGTATATGATGCGGAAACGTACGAAAAATGGAAGGCGTACAGCGCAGAGCATTCCAGGGTTGACATAATCTCGTCATCTATATCCTGCGTATTAACTGTTTCTCTGTTAGCATTTAACGCATACGCTGCTTTTGCTGGGCTTTTTCCAAGTGGATTTTATCAGCTGCTCGGAGTCATTTTGCTTGAGGTAGCAGTCGGCGCAGTTTTTGAGACGGTAATCAGCTACATAAAGACTATGGTGATCGAGCAAAAATACGGCTTTAACCGTTCAACTCTGAAAACATTTATTTTTGACAGAATACGCTCCATTCTGTTGGGCGGCGTCCTTTCTCTTGGAATTGCGTGTCTTATATACGTTGCTCATGACCTGACGGGAAACTTTATAATAATAGTTCTCGCCACGGCACTTCTTGCTTTTACATTGCTCACAACATTTTTGTTCCCATACCTCAGCAGAATAGGCAACAAATTCACACCTCTTGAGGACGGTGAGCTTAAGGAAAAGCTTATGGAGCTTCTCACAAAGCACGGATATCAGGTTAGAGCTATTGAGGTAATGGATGCGTCCCGCAGAACCACAAAGCTCAATGCATACATCACAGGCTTTGGAAAGAGCAAGACAATCGTTCTTTACGACAATCTGCTGGAAGCAATGACTACCGACGAAATATGCGCGGTATTCGCTCACGAGTTGGGCCATGGAATTCATAAGCACGTGCTCAAACGTCAGCTTTTGAACGTCGGCTACCTTTTGCTTTTGGCAACGACAGTTTGGCTTGTTGTAAGCTCTCCTGAAATATATACTGAATTTGGCTTTGACGGTATAAACTACGGCTTTGCATATATCCTCACGGGAGTGGCCCTTGGCGTGCTTCAGCCGGCTATAAATCTCTTAATCAACGCATCAAGTCGCAAGCACGAATACGAGGCAGACCGCCAGGCAGTATCCGAGGGATACGGCGAGGCAATGATAAGCGCGTTCAAGAAATTGGCAAAGGATAATTTCGCGCATCTTGCGCCCTCGCACATCAATGTGTTGCTTGAATACAGTCATCCTCCTATGAGCGAGCGTATAGCAGCCGTAGAAAAGGAAATGGCAGCAAAAAAATAAGAATATCTTTGTTAAACATATATTTAGTCTATTGACTTATCAAGGCTCAAGTGATATAATTATATGGTTAATGCAAAATATTGAAAGGACATAAATTCATGCAGTGGACATCACTTAACGACCTCAGAGAGAAATATCTTTCATTCTTTGAATCCAAGGGACATCTTCGTCTCCCTTCATATCCTCTCGTACCTCAGGGCGACAAATCGCTCCTTCTTATAAACTCGGGAATGGCGCCTATGAAAAAGTTCTTCACAGGCGAGGTTGAGCCTCCGCGCAACCGCGTGACCACGTGTCAGAAGTGCATCCGTACCCCCGACCTTGAACGCGTAGGGCACACCGCACGTCACGGCACGTTCTTCGAGATGCTCGGAAACTTCTCGTTTGGCGACTACTTTAAGGAGGAGGCTATTCCGTGGGCTTGGGAATTCCTCACAGAAACTCTTGAAATCCCCACAGACCTTCTTTGGCCTTCGATTTACGAGAACGACGAGGAAGCATACGAAATTTGGGTAAATAAAATAGGCGTTGACCCCGCGCACGTAGTTCGTCTCGGTAAGGCAGACAACTTCTGGGAGCACGGAAGCGGCCCTTGCGGTCCTTGCTCTGAGATATACTTTGACCGCGGACTCAAGTACGGTTGCGGCTCTCCCGACTGCAAGCCCGGCTGTGACTGCGACAGATTTATGGAAATTTGGAATAAAGTATTCTCGCAGTTCCACAACGACGGCCATGGCAACTACACCGAGCTTGCTCAGAAGAATATCGATACGGGTATGGGACTTGAAAGACTTGCTTGCGTAATGCAGGGAGTTGACAACATGTTCGAGGTTGACTCTATCCGCAAGGTAATAGACAAGACCTGCGAGATAGCAGGCAAGAGATACGGCGACAACGCAGACAACGACATTTCTATCCGAGTTGTGACCGACCACTCCAGAAGCGCAATGTTTATGATAAGCGACGGCGTTATTCCTTCAAACGAGGGAAGAGGCTACGTTCTCCGCCGTATTATCCGCCGCGCTTGCCGTCACGGAAAGCTGCTTGGAATAAACCATCCTTTCCTTGTTGATACCGTGACCGTAGCAATAAACGAAAGCTGTGACGCTTATCCCGAGCTCAGTGAAAAGCGCGACTATATACTCAAGGTCATCTCTATGGAGGAGGACCGCTTTGACGCAACCGTTGACGCAGGACTTTCCATTCTTTCTGACCTTATCCGCGGCGCTATCGCAAACAATTCCGACGTTATCTCGGGCGATGAGGTATTCAAGCTCTACGATACGTTTGGATTCCCGATAGACCTCACTCGTGAAATCGCTGCTGAAAGCAATCTTAAGATCGACGAGGCTAAGTTCCTTGAGCTTATGAAGCAGCAGAAGACCCGCGCAAGAGAGGCAAGAGCAAATATAGGCGGATGGGATGAGTCCTCAAAGTCTATTCTCTCCGATCTTGAAAAGACCGAATTCACGGGTTATACCGAGCTTCGCAGCACGGCAAAGGTTATCGCTATCATGGGCGAGGAGGGAATAGTTGACTCCATCTCCGATGGCGATTGCTCGATAATCCTTGACCGCACCCCCTTCTACGGTGAGGGCGGCGGACAGATAGGAGACACAGGTACTATCTACTGCGACGGATTTATCGCAAACGTATATGATACAAAGAAAACTGACGGAGTTTACATCCACCTCTGTACAGTTGCAAACGGCACACTCAAGGTTGGTGACACAGTCACCGCCGACATTGAGGACGCAAGACGTATGGCAATAGCGCGCAATCACTCTGCGGCTCACTTGCTTCAGGCGGCTCTCCGCGCAGTGCTCGGCAACCACGTTGAGCAGGCAGGCTCTTACGTAGACGACCAGGTATGCAGATTTGACTTTACTCACTTTGCAGGCCTCACCAAAGAAGAGATAGCAAAGGTCGAGGCTCTCGTTAATATAAACATTCTCGCGGCTTACGATATAACTACACTTGAGACTGATATTGAGACCGCAAGAGCAAACGGCGCTATGGCACTCTTTGGAGAGAAGTACGGCGCAGTAGTCCGTATGGTCAAGATGGGCAACTTCTCAACAGAGCTTTGCGGCGGTACACACTGTAATAATACAGGCAAAATTGGTCTGTTCAAGATAATCTCCGAATCCAGCGTTGCGGCGGGTGTTCGCCGTATAGAAGCAGTTACAGGACTTGGCGTACTTAATCTCATAGCAAACAAGGACGCACTCATTCATGAGACCGCATCCGAGCTCAAGGTTCAGAACCCTGCGGATATCGCAAAGAAGGCAAGCGCACTTCAGAGCGAGATATCCGCTATGAAAAAGGAGATTGAGGCTCTCAACTCCAAGCTCGCAGGCTCCAAGCTCGGTGACGTGCTCGCAAGCGCAGTATCTGTTGGTTCTGTAAAGCTTGTAGCTACCTCTCTTGATATGGAGATAGACGCGGCAAGAAGCCTCACGGACAAGATAAAGGCAGACTGTCCCGACACAGTTGCAGTAATCGCAGTCAAGGCAAACGGCAGGCTCAACTTTATCGCAGTTGCAGGTAAGGATGCAGTTGCCAGAGGCGCGCACGCAGGTAAGCTCGTAGGAGCAGTTGCTTCCGTTACAGGCGGTAAGGGCGGCGGACGCCCCGACTCTGCTATGGCAGGAGGCGCAGATCACTCCAAGATAAACGACGCTCTCGCAAGCGCAAAAGCAACACTTGAGGGTATGCTTAAATAATTAAAACTAAAAGGCTATTGCAATCGCAATAGCCTTTTTTATGTTTGATGAATTATCCCTTATACGGGTTTTCTGCCGCGGATTCCTTCATAGCCTGAATTGTGGCTCTGGGCTTTTTGGACTTGAATATCGCCGAGCCTGCGACGATAATATTCGCGCCCGCGCTTGTGACAAGTCCGATATTTTCAGGCTTTATGCCGCCATCCACCTCGATATCAATGTCAATTCCGCGCTCGGAGATATACTTTTTGAGCGCGTGTACCTTGTCAAGCGTCTCGGGTATAAGCGACTGACCGCCAAATCCGGGCTCAACCGTCATAATAAGCGCCATATCTATGTACTCAACAAGAGGGTAGAGATATTCAACGGGAGTATTGGGGGAGATAGCCACGCCGACCTTCATTTCATACGAGCGTATAAGATTTATGACCGACATAGGATTCTCACAAGCCTCGTAGTGAATGGTTATACTGTCCGCGCCTGCCTTAACAAAGCGGTCTATGTATCGTTCGGGACGCTTTATCATAAGATGCACGTCAAAAAACATGTCCGTACCCTTACGAATACAAGCTATAACGTCAGGGCCAAACGTGATATTAGGCACAAACGCGCCGTCCATTACGTCAAGATGAAGATATTTTGCTCCTGCGTCTCTGACTCTTTTAATTTCCGTATTAAGAGTAGAAAAATCCGCCGAAAGAAGTGAGGGAGCTATGTAGATCATAATAAACCGCCTTTCTTATGTGGGTTGGGGGATATCGAAATTTGTAGAATAAAGTAGAAATTCGTCATACAATGTATTGTAAGGCAACGCCGCCGCCTAAGTCCGAGACGTTCAAAAGACAGAATGTGAGGGTAAATAAGTCTTGGGAGACGGTGATAACATATCTTACAGCTTTTGGATCAGACAAACTGCGTGGGCGGCAATACCGAGGCCTTGTCCCGTAAAGCCAAGCTTTTCCTCGGTAGTAGCCTTGACGCTAATATTTTCCTTGTCTGTGCCAAGCGCATCTGCCAGCTTTTCCCTCATCATATCAATGTGAGGGGAGAGCTTTGGCGCTTGCGCTATAACCGTTGAATCAATATTTACTATCTTGTATCCACACTCGCGTAGCTTGTCTGCAACTCTGCGAGCAAGCACAAGACTGTCCGCACCCTCGTATTCAGGAGAGTTGTCGGGAAAAAGCTTGCCAATGTCTCCAAGAGCCGCCGCGCCGAGAAGTGAATCCATTATCGCGTGAGTAAGAACGTCCGCATCAGAGTGACCGAGAAGCCCCAAATCATTCGGAATATCTACACCACCGATTATACATTTTCTGCCGGGGACGAGTCTGTGAACGTCATATCCGTGACCTATTCTCATTTTGTTTCCTCTTTTCTTGACTGAAGAATAGCCTTTGCAAATATCATATCAACAGGCTCGGTTATCTTGATGTTTTCGCGAGAGCCTTCAATAAGCTTTATAGGAATTCTTATATGCTCAAGCAGCATACAGTCGTCGGTAGCCTCAAAATCTTCCTCCTTGGCAACGTATGCCGCTGCGCGATAAGCATTAACAGGGAACACCTGAGGAGTCTGAGCCTGATAAGTGAATTTGCGCTCGGGAGTAGAGTCGATATATTTGTTTTTGTCGCTTATCTTTACCGTGTCAACCGCCTTTATAGCAAGCGTTGCCGCGCCGTACAGATATGCGCCACGGCACACGTCAACTATAAGCTCGGGAGTAATAAGGCATCTCGCCGCATCGTGAATACAAACGTATTTTGACTTTTTAGATACAGCATCCTGTCCACATCTAGCAGACTCCTGACGGGTCTCGCCGCCCTCTATAACAGAGAAGGGCTTTGTTATGCCATATTTTTCAGGAAAATCGGCATATAGAGAGAGCTCGTCTGCCTTTGCAACGAGAATTATTTCATTTATACATTCGGCAGCTTCAAACGCCATAACCGTTCTTGCAACTATCGGCATTCCCTCAAGCTCCAGAAACTGCTTTGTGGAATCTCCGCCCATACGGGTGGACGAGCCTGCCGCCAAAATTATAGCCGAGGTGAATTTTCTCGGATATTCTTTTCCTGTGATAGCGCGCAAAACGTTTGCTATCTTGTGCGGCGTATCTTTTCTTTCGGACATATTTTTATCTCCTCAAAGGTTAGATTATCTGTTTGTCTTTTCAATTTCAGCGAGCATCTGCACTCGCACCTCATGTCGTCCGCCAAGATACTCTGTGTCAACAAAGATATCCGCAAGGTCGCAGGCAAGTCCTGCGCCAACGACACGCTCGCCAAAGCAGAGAACGTTTGCGTTGTTGTGCATTCTTGTCATTCGTGCTGAGAAAGTGTCCGAGCAGCAAGCCGCGCGGATTCCGTTGTGCTTGTTCGCAGCCATGGACATTCCGATACCCGTGCCACAGACAAGTATTCCAAGCTCTGCCTCACCCGCCTGAATCTTTTTGCAGAGAGCTATCGCGTAATCGGGGTAGCTGCAAGACTCGGTAGTATAAGTTCCAACGTCTATTACCTCAATACCGCGCTCGTTCAAATGCTCAATTACCTTTAATTTAAGGGAGAGACCTGCGTGGTCAGAGCCCATTATAATCTTCTTTGCTGCCATTTTTATATCAACCTTTCAGTTTTTCGTTTCTTTCTCGCTCCGCCTGCGAGGGACGGAGATACACGGGAGCAAGCTCAAAATCGCTCACAAACTCGCCGTTATTGTACTTTTTAAGTGCGCACATTGCCGTGCTGTATCCGCTCTCAAGCTTGAGTCTTTCGGGAACTGCTTCAACTTTCGTCTTTACAAACTCTCGCTCGCAAATGCCATATCCGTCACCCGAAAGATAAATCTTTTTGCCAAGTGATGCAAGCTCTTCGTCAAGCTCACTTACGGATATAAGGCGATCGGGGCACAGACGGGTGATAACACCGCCCGAGCATTCGTAAAGCGCATTGTAGACGTGATCACGGCGCGCGTCCATAACGGGACAGAGAATACCGTCAAACATAGAGATATTCTCGGCAAGCGCATCAAGCGTGGAGATACCTACACAAGCCTTGTTCTTACCGAAGGCTAGTCCTTTTATAGTAGCCGCGCCGATACGTACACCCGTAAACGAGCCGGGACCAACACTGCAAGCAAACAAGTCTATATCGTCAACAGTTGTATCTGTAAGCTTGAGTATCTGCTCAACTACGGGGAGCAGAGTCTCGCTGTGGGTATTGCCCGTGTTGACAGTGATCTCACATATTAACTTTTCATTGTCGCACAGAGCCGCCGTGCATACTGCGGCGCTGCTGTCAAGCGCTAAAATTTTCATTAAATAACCTCTGCCGATCAGACAAGCGAAACGGTGATTTTTCTGCCGTCGCCAAGATCGGTCTTTTCTATTTCAACTTTAACGTAAGATTTCGGTAGAGCATAGGGTATCATCTCGCACCATTCCGCAATGCAAAGGGAATCGGAGCGCAGATAGTCATAAAAGCCCACAGAATAAAGATCGTCCTCGTCGGTAATGCGATACATATCAAAATGACATATACGCTTTATTTTACAAGGATTTTCAATACACCTGTATTCGTTTACAAGAGCAAACGTTGGAGATTTTACGGTAGCATTTGGGGAGAGCGTTGACGCAAATCCGCGAACGAATGACGTTTTTCCAACACCAAGATCGCCGTACATAGCAACGAATCGGGGGACACTTGTATCCGTCAGTATTAACTCTGCCAGCTCGCGTCCGATATTTTCGGTAAGCTCAACCTTATCCGTGTTTATTACAAAAGGGAATTTCATATCAGAACAGTCCTGTTATAACGCCGTTTTCATCAATATCAATAGAGTACGCCGCAGGAGCCTTGGGAAGACCGGGCATAGTCATAATAGCGCCCGTAAGCACGACTATAAAGCCCGCGCCCGCCGAGAGCTTGACCTCGCGTACGGTAATGTTAAAGCCCGAGGGACGACCCAGCTTTGTGGGATCGTCGGAGAGGGAATACTGCGTCTTAGCGAAGCAAACGGGGTATTTTGAATACTTCTCGTCAAGCTTGATTATCTCGTCAAGCTGCTTCTTTGCCGCGGATTCAAAAATAACTCCGTCAGCACCGTAAATATTCTTTGCAACCGCCTCTATTTTCTCAACGACACTCATATCGTCGCTATACATAAACTTAAAGTCAGAGGGCTTTTCGCAAGCCTTGATAACAGCCTGTGCAAGCTCAATTCCACCGTCACCGCCCTTGGCAAACACCTCGGAAAGCGCAAGATCAACGCCCTTGGAGCTGCACATCTCGGTAAGAAGGGCAATTTCCGCGTCGGTATCCGTATCAAAGCGATTTATCGCTACGACAACGGGAAGACCGAACTTGTGAATGTTATCGATATGAGCCTCAAGGTTTACAGAACCACGCTTGAGAGCCTCAAGATTTTCAGCCTTAAGCTCTGCCTTGGGAACTCCGCCGTTGTACTTAAGAGCGCGGATAGTTGCTACTATGACCACCGCAGAGGGAGTAAGTCCTGCCTTGCGGCACTTGATGTCAAGGAACTTTTCAGCACCGAGGTCTGCGCCGAAGCCTGCCTCGGTGATAGTGTAATCAGATATCTTAAGCGCGAGCTTTGTTGCTCTGACGCTATTACATCCGTGAGCAATATTTGCAAAAGGTCCGCCGTGGATTATAGCGGGTGTATTTTCAAGAGTCTGAACAAGGTTGGGCTGTATAGCGTCCTTGAGAAGAACCGCCATAGCGCCGTGAGCCTGAAGATCACGGCAATATACGGGCGAGCCGTCGTACTTGTATGCTACAAGGATATTTCCAAGTCTCTCCTTAAGGTCTATAATATTTTCCGCAAGGCAGAGAATAGCCATAACCTCGGACGCAACTGTAATATGGAAATGATCCTCACGGGGAACGCCGTTCACCTTGCCGCCAAGTCCTACAATAATATTACGGAGTGCGCGGTCGTTGGTATCCGTGACGCGTCCGAAAAGGATTCTGCGCTCGTCTATACCAAGAACATTTCCTTGCTGGAGATGGTTGTCAATTATTGCGCAGAGAAGATTGTTCGCCGCCGTGATAGCGTGGAAATCTCCCGTAAAGTGAAGATTTATATCGTCCATAGGCAGAACCTGCGAATATCCGCCGCCTGCCGCGCCGCCCTTAACACCGAAAACAGGGCCCAGAGAAGGCTCGCGGAGAGCTATCATAGTCTTTTTGCCGAGCTTTGACATTGCCATACCCAGACCAATGCTCGTTGTAGTCTTACCTTCGCCCGCGGGAGTGGGGTTTATAGCTGTGACAAGAACAAGCTTTCCGTCGGGATTTGAGGAAACCTTATTCATAAACTCGTTGCTTATTTTCGCCTTATATTTTCCGTAAAGCTCAAGGTCGTCCTCGCAGATACCAACGGTAGCTGCAACCTCTTTTATGGGGAGCATTTTGGCTTCTCTTGCAATTTCTATATCCGTTTTCATATCAGTCACCATTCAACCTTTCTGTTATCAAATGTGTTTTTCCATAGCGGATATTGCCGCTACAAATCTTGCCTCGCTCTTGATAGGCGCCCAGATTCTGCTTGAGAATCTGCCGCGGAGGAGCTTGGAGCAAAGGCTGACGTCGTTTCCTCTTGTATGCTCGACCTTATTGATAAGTATAGAGGAATAGTTCACGTTATCGGGACGCGTATCAAAAGCTATTGCATACTGCGCCATCTTTTCAACGCAGTCAAGAGCTTTTGTTCGGTCGCCCTGCATAAGATAGAGCATGGCAAGCTGACGGTAGGAGTTCGCAATTCTGTCGTTATAATAGAGAAGTCCGTCGCCGAATATAACGTCAAAGAGCGCGATACCTTTTTCCATTACCTGAATCTTCTGCTCAAGGGAATAGTTATTTTCTGAAATGTCCGGTACACAAGCAATATTGTATATATGCCACCAGATATTGTCCGCAAACTCAATGATATTGGTCTGCGCCTGACGGAATGCGATATCTCCCGTAAGCACAGTAGCCTTGACTATCTCCTTGCTATAATCCATGCTGTGAAGCTTTTCGGCAATATCAAGCGCCGCCTTATCGTTGCGGAGCTGATGCGAATATATATCGCAAAGAGTTTTCTTTGTATCGTCACGAAGCTCGTCGTCCGTGCAGTAATCAAGCACGTGATTGCAAAGCGATATAGCTTCTGCAAGGTCTGCCTTTTTGGGCTTGTCCGCGTTTATTGCGGAAAGCACCTTTGCAAGCTCAAGCTGAATCTCAAATGAGGAGGGAATCTCTGCATACGCCTCACGCAAAAGCTCAAGACACGCCGTCATATTCTCCTCGTCCTCAAGTCTCTCTGCCTGAGCGAGATAATCCTTTATCTTGCTTTCCTTTTGCACGCTGTCGTAGCAGAGAAGCTCGTCCATGCCTACGCCGAAAAAATCGGCAATAAGGGGCAGAGTCTCAATATCGGGATAGCATATCTCGGACTCCCAACGGGAAACCGCCTGAGGAGTCACGTTCAGATACGCCGCAAGCTTTTCCTGCGTAGTATCGTTTTTCTTTCGGAGTAAACGAATTTTCTGTCCTATTTTAATTCCTGTCATTTGACTAAAATCCTTTCGTCAATGTATTTTGACTATCTAAATATTATTATATAATATTTATTTTGCAAAGTCAATATATTATTTTCAAAAACTAAACTTATTGTTTAATTTTTTGGAATATAAAAATTTTTGCAAACCCCCTTTACTTTAGCGCTCTAAAATGGTAAAATATACACAGAGCCCCATCTAATAATAAAGAGGACGGTACAAGCCTATGAAAAACTCTAAATTCGATGCAGACATTGAATACCTCTACAAGGGAATAATAACTCTTGAAAATCCCGAGGACTGCAAGAACTTTTTCGAGGACCTTTGCACGGTCTCTGAGCTTCAGGAAATGTCGCGCAGAATAAAGGCGGCAAAAATGCTCAGCGACGGGTACGTTTATTCCGAAATAGCGGCTCAAACAGGACTCAGCACCGCGACCATAAGCCGCGTAAACCATTGCATAAAGTACGGCAACGGCGGATACAGCAAGGTGATTGAAAATATCAAAATTGAGGAAAAAAAGCATAAATAATATGGCAGAGAATACTTATTCGGGCTATGGCTCGATATCAGAAATATACGACAAGATAAATTCAGAGATAGACTATTCTGCATGGGCGGATTTTGTCGAAACCTGCTTTAACAAATATCTAAAAAACAAGCCCTCACTCCTGCTTGACCTCGCCTGCGGCACGGGAAGCATGACACTTGAGCTCGCGCGCCGTGGATACGATATGATAGGTGTTGACGGCAGCGAGGATATGCTCGCCGAGGCGTATAACAGAATGTACGACTGCGAAATGAGCGGAATTTTGTATCTTAGACAGGATATGCGCGCCTTTGAGCTTTACGGCACAGTGGGTGCAGTCACGTGTTGCCTTGACAGTATAAACTATCTTGCGGGCGACGGAGAGCTTGAGTCTTGCTTTGCTTGCGTTCATAATTATCTTGACCCCGACGGACTTTTTATATTTGACGTAAACACGCCTTATAAATTTGAAAACATATACGCCGACAACTCCTATATCCACGAGACAGAGCTTGACGGAAGATCAGTCCTTTGCGCGTGGCAGAATGAATATGACAAGGAGAGTAAGCTCTGCAGCTTTTATCTGAGTGTGTTTGAGGAGGGCGAGGACGGCAAATATACCCGCACCGACGAAATACAGACCGAAAGATGCTTTGACTCGTTGGAGATAAAGACAGCTCTTGAGGGCGCAGGCTTTGAGGTGATCGGATTTTTTGGAGATTATAATTTTACCAAAGCCACAGACAATGATACTCGCTGGTATGTAGTAGCGAGAGCAAAAAAATAAAAAGAGGAAAAAACAATGTCTCAATCAAAAATTTTGCGCGCAATGACGAGTGACGGCAGCGCGAGAATACACGTAATAAATTCAACTGAAATTGTCAATCAGGCAATTAAATATCACAATACAACTCCCACCGCAACGGCAACCCTTGGCAGACTTCTCACAGCTACGTCCATGATTGGTTGTATGCTTGGAGAAAAAGAGGACAGCGTGACCGTATCCCTTTACGGCGACGGACCTGCGGGACGCGTTATCGTCACGTCCGACTATATCGGAAACGTGCGCGGATATATCCAGAATCCCGAGGTTGATCTGCCTCTCAAGTCCAACGGAAAGCTTGACGTAGGCGGAGCTGTCGGACGCGGATTTCTCAATATGATAAAGGACATCGGTGACGGCGAGCCTTATAACGGCTCGGTTGAGCTTGTGTCGGGCGAGATTGCAGAGGATATAGCGACCTACTACGCGGAGAGCGAGCAGGTACCCACCGTTTGCTCACTCGGCGTGCTTGTAGATACCGACTGGTCGTGCAAGGCGGCGGGCGGAATTATCATTCAGCTTCTTCCTTTTGCAGATGAGGAGACCGTGTCGCAGATAGAAAAGAATATACCCAAGCTCTCAAATGTTTCCCGCCTTTTTGAGGAGGGAATGGACAATCAGGAAATCCTCAAGATGACTATGGAGGGAATAGAATACGACTTGTTCGACGAGATAGACGTGGACTACCTCTGCACATGCTCCGAAGAGAGAATGAAGCAGGCGCTTGTATCCATTGGCAAAACCGACCTTGAAAAGCTCTTTGCCGAGCAGATCGCCGAGGGCAAGCCCGAGGAACTCGAGATAGTTTGCAGATTCTGTAATTCGAAATATACGTTTAAGCCGGGGGATTTGTACTAATAATCTGTCATAATACGATTTATTGAAAAAGGAGAAAAGGCTATAAAATGGATATTAACAGATTAGTATTATATTTGAACCAAGGGCGAGAAATAGAATTTTCTTGTTGCCAAAGCCAATATTTATTAACACCTGATTATGATAACTGCAAAAATAATGAAATCCATTATTTTATCTATGATTGTCATATAGAAGAAAATATTTTTTCTGGAACTATAAATCAAGTTGTAAATTACATGTTTTTGGAGCAATATACATTGCAAAATAATTTAGATACGTTCCATATTGCATATGTGCTTTGATTTCCTAGTATAGATAATTTGCAGATTATGCAATTCCAAATATACCTTTAAGCCGGGGGATTTGTATTAAAAGAAATTAACGCCAATACCACCATCTCTGAAGAAAGGAACAATACTGATGAATAATAAACTAAAGAAAATCTTTATAATAGTATCTATTGTCGTACTTACATGTTTAATTATTGCCGTTTCGGTTATTCTTTTCTATAAAAAGCATAGGTTGGAAATGTCTTATCAACTTGAAGATAAAAACGGTGAAAGCAAGGAGTTGGCTATAATAACCGATGAAATGATTTCGATGTACACAGAAGAATATCACGCATATAGGCGGCGTGATTCGTCGAAATATCATAATAGAAGTGGTATAGAAGGACCTTTTGAAGATTGTGATTCCTCTTATGTTAAAACCAATATAAGAATGCTTACAGGAGTGTATGTAGCCAATGCATACCTTGGAGATGGAAAAGAAGTTTCATATAACATAAACTCAACTGTTAAAAGTGGAAACCTTAAAATTGTAATCACTGATGAAGATAATCAAATTTTATATAATATACCTATTGACTCCAATGAAAATGTCAAGTTTATTGCCAATAAAGACGAGATATATTATGTGAAATTCGTTGGAGAAAGAGCACAAATTGAAGTAGAAATTACAAGAGAAGACACATAATGACCTAATAATAGAAAAAAGCCTTGCCACGCGGCAAGGCTTTTTTGTCACAAAAACATCTTCCTGAGCTGCTTGCCATTGAGCGCTGCTTCAAGCGCGTCGGGCACCTGCGAAAAGTCCGATACAAGCGAGTGCGGTTTTTTGTCGGGATCGTCCTGACACATAGGCACGAAATATATATTTTTTCGCACCAGAAGCTTTGAAATGTTCGCAAGGTTTGCGGACATTGCGTCGTTTGACGCCAAGGCGATAAGCAGGGGACGGTCGCACCGCAGATGCGCCTTTGCCGCCATACACACGGGTGTGTCGGTGATGCCGTTTGCAATTTTGGCAAGCGTGTTGCCCGTGCAAGGGCAGATAACAAGCGCTTCAAGCGCCGCCTTCGGTCCTAACGGCTCCGCCTCGCCTATTGAGTGGATTATCGGTCTGTCGCACAGAGTCGCAACTTTCTGATTCCATTCGGAAGCCTTTCCGAATCTTGTATCTGTATAATACGCGTTATTACTCATTATTGGAACTACGTCATATTTATCCTTGAGCTTCTCAAGGGCTTTATATGACTTATCAAAGCTGCAAAATGAGCCGCACATTGCAAAGCCTATCATATATAAATAACCCTTTCTTTGAGATTTTGGTATATGCTCTCAAAAATGTATTTGCCCGCGCTCTCGGGAGAATATCTTCCGGGGAGCGAGGGCGCAAAAATTATCTTCATACCTGCCTCTCGCGCCGCGCGGAGATCAATTCCGCCGGGGCAGGACGCAAGCTCAATATACGTCGCAGAGCTTTTGTTTCCTATAAGCTCCTCCGTAAAAATCATGGAGGGAACTGTGTTGAATATTATCTGACTGTTTTGTATAGCCTGCTTGAATTTTTCGGGATTGCCCGAGTCTCCTATCTTTACCCCGTTGCAGCCAAGAGATGATGCGTGACTCAACGCCTCGTCACCTCTCGCGGCAACCGTCACGTCAGCTCCCATTGAAAGCAAGAGCTTTGAGAGATATTTTGCTATCCGTCCGTATCCGCCGACAAGTACTTTGCTATCCTTTACCGTCACGTCGGTGTTTTCCATAGCCACCATTATGCCGCCCTCGGCGGTGGAGTCGGCGTTGCTCTGCAAAAACTGCTCGGACAGGGAATAATCAACAAGGGAAACTCCCTTATTTTCCGCCAACTCCTTGATGCTTTTGCTTATGTTTCCGCCAAGAATATACTTGACACCGCACCTCTTGGCGCAGTCGAAAACATCAGCTATAAGGATCTGCTCGTCGACGTCTCCAACGTTAGAGAGTACGTGAGCTCCATCACGCGATATTGGCATAGGGAGCACTGTAAAATCTCCGTCTGCAATAGCCCGATCAAAGCTGCTATATACCTTAATACCGCTATATGCCGACAGATCCTCGCTCAAATTACATGCGTTGACAGTATGTCCGCGAGAAGCTAAAATTTTTGCCAATGCAACTATGCGCTTGTCTCCTCCGATAAGTGTAAATCTATATTTAATAATTTTCATATTCGCCTCCGTAAAGAAAAACTACTCATTCCTATTTTATGCCGACACACAGGGGCGTGACATTTGTCGAAAGATAAAATATTTTGAAAAGGCAGAACTTGTTAACAAAAAATTCATACAAAAAAATTCCTCTTATGATATAATGATTATAACTGAATAAAATGCAAAATTATGTTTTTAAGGATGCGGACACAGTACCGTAACCAAGAAAGGAAGGGTTATAACTATGGCAGAATTAAAGATGCTCGCCATCGACCTCGGCGCGTCCAGCGGTAGAGGCATCGTCGGCTCGTTCGACGGAGAAAAGCTTACACTCAGAGAAAATCACCGTTTCTCTAACGACCCCGTTTTCGTAAACGGAAGATTCACCTGGGACATCCTCAGAATCTTCTTCGAGATCAAGAACTCCATCACAAAGACCGTTATTGAGGGCGACAACGTATCCTCTATGGGTATTGATACCTGGGGCGTTGACTACGGCCTTATCGACAAGAACGGCTATATGATGGGCAACCCCGCGCATTACAGAGATACCAGAACGGTAAATATCACCGATTACGTAAAGAATTTCGTTTCTCCCGAAGAGATCTACAACGTGACAGGTATTCAGGCTTGTGACTTCAACACTCTCAATCAGCTCGCTGCTGACAAACGTGATGATGCCGAGCTTCTTGACAGAGCAGAAAAAATGCTCTTTACTCCTGACCTTCTTAACTACTTCCTCACAGGTAAGATGGCTATGGAATACACAATCGCTTCCACGGGTATGATACTTGATGCGGCAAAGAGAGAGATCTCTTACGATCTTACCGACAAGCTCGGCATCAAGCGTTCGCTCTTCGCTCCTCTCGTTCAGCCCGGCACGTGCCTTGGCGGACTTCTTCCTCAGATCAACGAGGAGGTTGGTAAGAACAATATCAAGGTATATACCGTCGCTTCTCACGATACTGCAAGCGCAGTTATCTCTGTTCCTGCAACTAACGACGACTTTATCTACATATCAAGCGGCACATGGTCGCTCATGGGCGGCGAGCTTAAGCAGCCCCTCATCAACGACGCAACAAGACTTGCTAACTTCACAAACGAGGGTGGCGCGCTTGGTACAATAAGATTCCTCAAGAACATTATGGGTCTTTGGATCATTCAGGAATCCAGACGTCAGTGGAAGCGTGAGGGTAAGGACTATAGCTTCGCACAGATGGAGGCTTGGGCTAAAGAGGCAACACCCTTCCAGTCACTCATCAATCCTGACTACTACACATTCGGTACTCCCGGCAACATGCCCGAAAAGATCCGTGACTACTGCCGCATGACAGGTCAGCACGTTCCCGAGAGCGTAGGCGAGGTAGTTCGTTGCATTTACGAATCTCTCGCTCTCAAGTACAGATACACAGTTGAAACTATTGAAAAGCTCAACGGCAAGAAGACAAAGATGATCAACGTCGTAGGCGGCGGCACAAAGGATAAGTTCCTCTCTCAGATGACTGCAGACGCTTGCGGTATCCACGTATGCGCAGGTCCCGAGGAGGCAACATCTATCGGTAACCTTATGATGCAGGCAATAGCTGCAGGTGAGGTAGCTGATCTCGCTCAGGCTCGTGAGGTGGTAAGAAACTCCTTCGAGATGAAGCACTACGAGCCCACAACTCAGCGCGGAGCATGGGATGCAGCTTACGAAAAGTTCTGCAAGCTTCAGTAATAATTCAGATAAATAACTTGAAAAGCAAGCAAAAAACATAACCACAGAAAGACAAGTATTTGGAGGAAAAAGATGAAGGAAGCACAAATTGCCGAATTGAGCGTCATAGGTATGAAGGGAAGCGAGAGCTTCGTCGAGCAGGTTGACAACTACCTCAAGGACTGGCGCAGACATAATAGCGAGGACACCTATCTTGCAGAGGTCGTTTGTCCGAGATTCGGAACAGGCGAGGGCAAGGCAGTTATCCACCAGTCAATGAGAGGACAGGACGTCTATATATTCTGCGACACATTTAACTTTGGCGTAAAGTACCGTATGCACGGTATGGAAGTACCTATGAGCCCCGACGATCACTATGCAGATCTCAAGAGAATTATAGCGGCAATAGCAGGTAAGGCAAGAAGAATTACCGTTATAATGCCTATGCTCTACGAGGGCAGACAGCACAAGAGAAGCACCCGCGAGTCGCTTGACTGCGCAATTATGCTTCAGGAGCTTGTGGCTATGGGTGTATCAAACATAATCACGTTTGACGCTCACGATGCAAGAATTTCAAACGCTATCCCGCTTTCGGGATTTGATAACGTAAGACCCTCTTATCAGATGGTCAAGGCTCTCATCAGAGCGGTTCCCGATATAATTATCGACAAGGATCACCTTATGATGATTTCTCCCGACGAGGGAGCGATGTCCAGATGTATGTACTATTCCTCCGTGCTTGGTCTTGACATCGGTATGTTCTACAAGCGCCGTAATTATTCGGTAATCGTAAACGGAAAGAACCCCATTGAGGCTCACGAATATCTCGGCAAGGACCTCACGGGCAAGGACGTTATTATCGTTGACGATATGATCTCGTCGGGCGACTCTTTGCTTGACGTTTGCTCACAGCTTAAGGAAAGAGGAGCAAAGAGAATATTCGCTTTTGCTTCCTTTGGTCTCTTTACGGGCGGATTTGATAAGTTTGACAAGGCGTTTGAGGAAGGGCTCATCTGCAGAGTATTCACTACTAACCTTATTTACCGCCGTCCCGGACTTCTTGAAAGACCTTGGCACGTTGACGTAAATATGTGTAAGTACGTTTCCTACATTATCGACACACTCAACCACGACGCGACCATCAGCGGTCTGCTTGATCCTGCAAAGAAGATAACAAGCATCGTTGCAAAGCATAAGCGTCAGATGGAGAAAAAAACTACACACTAACTGATATTTATAAAAATATAACCGCCAAGTTGGCGGTTATATTTTTTACATTCATATGCAGTTAATAAATATGTGATAGTATAAAGTGTTAAAATATATGTAAATTCAAAAAAGGATAATAAAAATGAGCAGACAGGAAAAAATCTGCGCGGCAAAAAAGACTTCTATCGGCGGTCAGGCGCTGATGGAGGGAATTATGATGCGCGGCCCCAAGGTGACGGCTATGGCAGTCAGAAACACCGACGGAGAAATAATTGTTGAGAAAGAACCCACCACAAGCGCAGACGCGCCGAAAATGTTCAAGCTTCCCATTTTCAGAGGACTGTATAATTACATTTACTCTATGAAAACGGGCTCAAAGTACCTTATGCGCTCGGCGGAGCTTTCGGGACTTGAGGAGCTTGAGGAGGAGATGGAAAGAGAAAAGGCAGCCAAAAAAGCGGCAAAGAAGGCAGCAAAAGAGGCTAAACACAGCGAATCCACCGAGGGCGCTGAGCCCGTTGTGTCCGAGCCTACAAATTCGGCGGAGGAAAGTGTTGAAGCCCCTGCCACGGAAGATGCAAAAACCTCTACAGACGAGGCAAATCAGCCTAAAAAAGAAAAGTCAAGTTCAAAGGCCATGACAAATCTTGTTATGATAGTCGGAGTTGTTTTGGGTGTTGTACTTGCGATAGGTCTCTTTATCGCGCTCCCCGCGTATATATACGACCTTATAAAGCTTATTCCTGCAATAGGAAATGAGGATAACATATACCTTGCATCTTTCTACAAATCTCTGTTTGAAGGAATTATAAGAATAATACTTCTTGTAGGTTATATGGCGGCTATCGCGCTTATGAAGGATATCCGCCGCACGTTTATGTACCACGGCGCAGAGCATAAGACAATATTCTGTTATGAGGCAGGACTTGAGCTTACGGTTGAAAATGTAAGAAAGCAGAAAAAGCATCATCCCAGATGTGGAACCAGCTTTCTCATTCTTATGGTGCTTGTAAGCATATTCGTTTCATTCTTTATAGACCCCGTATACGCTCTTATAACACACTCTGCCGAAATGCCTACGATCATGCGAGTAGGACTTAAGCTCCTTCTCATTCCGCTTATAGTGGGCATTGGATACGAGCTTCTCAAGATTGCGGGCAGACACGACAACATCTTAACGAGAATAATCTCCGCTCCAGGCATGTGGCTCCAGCGCATAACGGTCTACGAGCCCACAGACGATATGATAGAATGTGCTATCGCCGCTATGAAGGAAGTTATCCCCGAGAACAGCAATGACGATAATTGGTGATATTATGACAGAAATTTATTTGAACGCAGATGCCACCGTCAGTGAGCAGCTTTATCAATCTATATCTGAGGAGGCCAAGATTGCTGTGTCTGAGCTTCTTGACACGGCTTGCCTTAAGGCGGGAGATATATTCGTGGTTGGTTGCTCATCCTCCGAAATACTCGGCTCAACCATAGGTAAGGGCTCAAGCTACGACGCCGCTAAGGCTGTCTTTGATGTGCTTTATCCGATACTGAATCAAAATGGAATTTATCTTGCCGCTCAATGCTGCGAGCATTTGAACAGAGCAATAGTAATTGAGAACGAAGCGGCAGAGAAGTATAGCTACGAGCCAGTGAGTGTCATTCCTCAGCCAAAGGCAGGCGGCTCGTTTGCAACCGTCACTTATAAAAATCTTAAAGCTCCCGTTGTCGTGGAGCAGATAAAGGCTCACGCAGGAATAGATATCGGCGGAACGCTGATAGGTATGCACCTCAAGTCCGTCGCAGTACCCGTAAGAGTTTCGGTATCAAAAATTGGTCAGGCAAATATAGTATGCGCCCGCACGCGCCCGAAGTTTATCGGCGGCGAGAGAGCTTGCTATAAATAAGCATAAAAAAAGTTGCAACCATGCGGTTGCAACTTTTTTATTATTCACCCTCGTGGAAAACTATGGTGTCAACCTCGCCGTCTCCGTCGGTATCTATCATTGTCGCTTCTGCCTCTCCGTCGCCATCAAGGTCAACCTCGGCAAGAATTTTCTTGGCTCTACGCTTCTGGATATACTTGACCGCAACCCAAATCGCAGCCACAGCGCAAAGAATAGCTATGATTATTACAACTACCTTTACCGCAGTATTGTTCTTATTTTCCTCAACTACGAGAACGTCATGTTTTTTCATAAAATACCTCCTTGAATCAATTTAGTACTACATATTAATTATAGCATTGACAAGCAATAACTTTGTTAATACTATGTAAATAATGTAAATATCTGCCATCAATGAAGCAGAAATGTAAGTATTGTTGCAACGGAACCGAAAAGCATAAATGCCGTAAGCGCAATCGCAGCTACGCGAATCCAAAGCTTTCTTTTGTTATTCATAATCTTTACCTCCTGATAAAATTAAACGTCTATACTTAACTGTTGCTTTAATATATCTTTTTCGGAAAGCAGAACTCCCGTTGCGGGAAGCTTGAGCTTTCTGTATCCCTTTGTGTTTTCAAACACAGTCTCAAAATCAGCCAGAGCGCGCTTTACCGTCACACCAGACTTAAAGGACATAAGCTGAACTCCGCCCGAGGTCTTTGTAGCCTTCAGGGGAATGAGAGAAGTCTTGATAATTATCGCTCTGTCGTTTGAAGAAATGAGCATTATCTCAAACGGCTTTTTCTCTACCTCCGCGAACACCTCAACAAGCGGGGAAGCATTTGAGCATACACTCTTGAGCTTTCTTCTCGTTGCCGTTGTTTCGTAAGCCTTTTGGGGAACTCTGACACCCTTGCCGTTTTCAAATATATAAACGAAATTCTCGCCCTCGTTAAACTGATTCTGAATATTCATAAACACAGGACGCTCGCCCGGCTCCATATTGAGCTTCGCCGCAACGAACTCACCCATTGCCGACGCCTTTGTGTTTTCAAAATCGCAAACGCGCGCGCGGTACATCTGACAGCGGTCGGTAATAAATATGACCTCGTCCTTGTTTTCCGCGTCGAATATCTGCCTCAGGCTATCTCCATCCTTAAATCTCTGCTCATCATTTCCTTGGAGAGACTTAAAGGTTATCTTCTTGAAATAGCCCTCGCGTGAGAGAACAAGACGGCAGGGATAGTTTTCTATCTGCTCCTCCTCAACGTAGGTGTCTATCTGATCGGAGTAGATTATTTGTGTCTTTCTGGGCTGACCGTACTTTTTCTTTATATTTGTAAGCTGAGCGCCGATGACTGCCTTGAGCTTGAGCTCATCGGCAAGTATCGCCTCAATGTCAGCCATCTGCTGCTCCAAGTCCTTGACCTCGGATATTCTGTTGAGAATATACTCGCGGTTAAGATTACGGAGCTTTATGTCTGCGATAAAGTTAGCTTGTATCTCGTCGATCTTGAAGGCCTTTTCGAGGTTGGGAACAACGTCCTCCTCCTTCTCGGTCTTACGGATTATCTTTATCGCAAGATCTATATCAAGAAGAATCTTTGCAAGCGCCATAAGCAAGTGATGCTTGTCTCTCTTCTTCTGGAGATCAAAGTTAAGCTCTCGGCGAACACACGCCATTCTGAACATTATCCACTCGGACAGTATCTCGGCAACGCCCATCTGTCGGGGCTCTGCGTCGATAATAATATTGAAATTACACTTAAAGCTACTCTCAAGAGGAGTGAGCTTGAAGAGCTTTTTCATAAGCTTATCGGGATCCGTGCCTTTACGCAGGTCAATGGTAAGCTTAAAGCCGTCCTTGTCTATTTCATCCCTGAAATCAACGACCTCTTTAAGTCTACCTTCCTTGATAAGCGCGGTTATCTTGTTCTGTATCTGCTCAACAGTTGTGGAGTAGGGAATCTGTATAATGTCTATGCAGTTCTCGCTCTCATCGTACGTATATCTTGCTCTGAGCTTGAACGAGCCGTCACCCGTCTCGTATATGCTCTTCATCTGCTCAGCATCGTAAATTATCTGTCCGCCTCCGGGGAAGTCGGGAGCCTTGATTATCTCCATAAGCTTTTCGGTGGAGATATTGGGCTTTTTGAGAATAGCTATCGTACCGTCACATATCTCCGCCAGGTTAAACGAGCATATATCCGACGCCATACCTACCGCAATACCGCTGTTGGGGTTGACGAGAATATTCGGGAACGTAGTCGGGAGCAGCACGGGCTCCTTCATAGTGCCGTCGTAGTTATCCATCATATCCACGGCGTTTTTATCTATGCCGCTGAATATCTCGTTGCAGAACGTGTCAAGCTTTGCCTCGGTATAACGGGGAGCCGCACACGCCATATTGGACGAGTACTGCTTACCGAAATTACCCTTGGAGTCAACGAACGGGTGAAGCAGAGTCTCATTTGACTTTGTAAGTCTCACCATCGTGTCGTAAATAGACTGGTCTCCGTGAGGGTGAAGCTTCATTGTCGCACCGACGATATTTGCGCTCTTTGTTCTTGGTCCGCTTAGCAAGCCCATTTTATACATAGTATAAAGAAGCTTACGGTGAGCAGGCTTAAAGCCGTCAATCTCAGGAATAGCTCTCGAAACTATAACGCTCATGGTATAGGGCATATAGTTTTTCTCAATAGTCTCAGTTATCGGCTGATATATCACGGGAGCGTAGACTATCGGCTTTTTTTCTTCTTTCTTCTTTTTCTTCGCCATATTTTAGTATGACCTTACCTTTTCTTTATTTATCAAACTGTTATTTTATCTCTTTTACAGTATGCGCTGCGGCGCGTATCATTCTGTTATAAAGCGCCATACCCAAACCGTCCTTCTCGGGCATATGAGCATATATTATATCGGGGGAAAGCTTATCCGTGTCACGCAGAGCAGAGAATAGATTTCTTGCGTGTGATGCAATATCCTGCTTTTTGCCTATGGGCAAAATCATATTGCTCTGCAGATATGGCATCTCCTCGTCATAGCAAAGCACGACGCTTCTTTTGTTTTCCTGCTCACTACGTAAAAACTCAAGCACCTTATTCTCGTCTCCGCAAAGCAGCACAAGAGGAGCCGACGGAGCGTAATGCTTGTACTTCATTCCTGGAGACAAGGGTCGCTCGTTCTCGGACAAAACCCCCTCGATAGAGGATGATATGTTAACCGTCTCGCAAACACAGCAAAGCGCGTCATACGTTATCCCGCCCGGACGGAGAAGAGTCAAGCTCTCGTCTGAGTTTACCATAACTATAGTGGATTCAAGCCCTATCTCACACTCGCCGCCGTCAATTATCATATCTACCTTGCCGTCAAGGTCAGCGGCAACGTGCTCTGCACGGGTAGGCGAGGGCTTTCCCGACGTGTTGGCTGACGGCGCGGCTATCGGGACTCCCGAGGCGGATATTATAGCTCTCGCTGTAGGATGAGACGGACATCTTATCGCCACGGTATCAAGCCCGCCTGTGACCTCGCTCGGAACTGTGTCCTTTTTGGGAAGTACCACCGTAAGAGGTCCCGGCATACACGCCTCTGCCAGCTTGTAATAAGTTTTATTTGTATGCGCAAATTTTTCGGCTTGCTCGGGAGAGGATATATGAATTATCAATGGGTTGTCTGATGGACGTCCCTTTGCCTCATATATCTTTCTCGCAGAGTCCCTGTTTGTTCCGTCGCCGCCAAGTCCGTAGACAGTTTCGGTGGGAATAACTACAAGTCCGCCTTTTTTTATGATATCTGCCGCGCGAGCAATGTCATCTGCCTGCTCGGACAAATTATTTATTTTAAGTAGCTCTGTCCTCAAAGCAGACACCTCCATTTTATTCCTGCGCGCTTATTTTTGCCGCAGTGTCTGCGGATATCAACGCGTCTATCATAGAGCCTATATTTCCATTCACAAAGCTATCAAGAGAGTAGAGCGTAAGCCCAATTCTGTGGTCCGTGACTCTGCTTTGCGGATAGTTGTAGGTTCTTATTTTTTCACTTCTATCACCCGTACCGACTTGATTTTTTCTGTTTGACGCAATCTCTTGTGATTGCTCTGTCTGCTTTATATCGTAAAGCTTTGCCTTGAGCATCTTAAGCGCCTTGTCCTTGTTTTTGAACTGCGAGCGCTCCTGCTGACATTCAATAACTATGCCGGTGGGCTTGTGTGTGAGTCTTACGGCGGATTCGGTCTTATTTATATGCTGACCGCCCGCACCGCTGGATTTACAGGACTCGTATATCAAGTCGGATTCCTTTATCTCGATCTCAACGTCCTCGACCTCGGGAAGCACCGCAACGGTTGCCGTGGAGGTCTGTATGCGTCCCTGAGACTCAGTCTCGGGAACTCGCTGAACTCTGTGAACCCCTGACTCAAATTTGAATTTGGAATACGCGCCATCACCCTCAACACTAAACACAATCTCCTTGTATCCGCCAAGCTCGGTCATATTCGCGCTCATAACCGACGTCTTAAAGCCAACGCTTGCGGCGTACATAGTGTACATACGGTAAAGCACCGCCGCAAAAAGCGCCGCCTCCTCGCCGCCCGCACCCGCACGTATCTCGACCATAATATTTTTTTCGTCGTTGGGGTCGCGGGGAATAAGCAACACTGTAAGCTCGCCCTTTAGACTTTCAAGTCTTTGCTTTTCCGTCTTTATCTCCTCGGCGGCAAGCTCGCGCATCTCCGCGTCATCAGATTCCGAGAGAATGCTCTCCGCCTCGGTTATAGAATCCTGACAAGAAATATACTCGCGGTATTTTTCAACTATTGGGGTTAAGGAATTGTATTCCTTTATTGTTTTGGCGTAGAGCTTGGCGTCCGTAATAAGTGTGTTATTATTGGACAACTCAAACTCTATCGCCTTGTATTTTTCTTCGGTCTGTCGAAGCTTGTCAAACATATCAAGCTTTGCAGAAGGCAAGGAATGCCTTGTGTGCGGAATATACGTCCACCTTGGACACTACCTCGTAGGGCGCGTGCATAGAGATTACGGGAACGCCCAGGTCAACTGTCTCGATATTGTGCTCAGCGATATATTTTGCAACAGTTCCGCCGCCGCCAAGGTCGTTTCTACCCATATCGCCCGTCTGCCAGAGAACATTGTTTTCAGCCATTATCTTTCTTATCCACGCAACGTACTCTGCGGGAGCGTCGTTAGTGCCCGATTTACCGCCGTGTCCTGTGTACTTGGACATAGCCACGCCGCAGTTAATGCGAGTGACGTTCTTGGGATCATAGCACTCGGAGAAGTTGGGGTCAAAGCAGGCGGTCACGTCAGCAGAGAGACACTTGGAGTTTGCCTTCATAGCGAAGTAATTTCCGCCAAGCGCAATGCAAATGGACTGCATAATATCAGTGAACAGCTCGGATTTCATACCCGTGTTGCCCTCGCTTCCTATCTCCTCCTTGTCGGCAAGCACAACCATGACGGTATGCTCACTGTCGTCCGACTCAAAGAGAGCGGTCAGGGAAGGATAAGCACAGACCTTGTCGTCGTGACCGTAAGCGCTAATAAGCGAACGGTCAAATCCTACGTCACGAGCCTTGCCCGCGGGAACTACGAATATATCTGCGGAGAGGAAGTCTTCCTCGTCAACGCCGTATTTTTCATTTATGAGAGATAGCACATTCATCTTGATGGACTTGCCGTCATCGCCGTCGGATACGGGGCGAGAGCCGAGAAGAATGTTAAGGCTCTCTGCGGGAATTGCGGACGAGAGAGGCTTTTTGCTCTGTTCCTGAGCCAAGTGGGGAAGAAGGTCGTTGATGTAGAAGATAGGATCGGTCTCCTCGTCTCCGATGTTGACCTCAACAGTTTCGCCGCTCTTCTTGATAATAACACCGTGAAGAGCCAAGGGCAGAGCTACCCACTGATACTTGCGGACACCGCCGTAATAGCGTGTCTTTGCAAAACAGAATCCGCCGTCCTCGTATATAGGCATCTGCTTGAAATCAAGTCTGGGGCTATCTATGTGAGAGGCAACTATTCTCATACCGTTGTTGATATCCTCGCTACCTACTCTGAAGAGGAAAAGACTTCTGTTGCGGTTGTTGTAATAGTACTTGTCTCCCGCCTTTATTTCCATACCAAAGAAATAGGGCTTGTATCCGTTATTTTCTGCAAGCTGAATAGAGTACTTTACAGCCTCACGCTCGGTCTTGCTCTTGTCAAGATATTCTGCATAGCCTACACAGTAGTCATATGCCTCTTTAACCTGCTCCTCGGTGCAGTCCTTGTAAAAATTCTTTTTTGTGTAAGTAAGCTCACTCATTTTTTATATCTCCTTAAAATTTATTTCGTTTGATCATAAAGCTTGTCATATTTTTTTGTGTATCTTTCAACCTTTGATACGTACCCTCGGGTCTCCTTGAAGGGAATTTTGTCAAGAGTTTTTCCGTCGGATGAATATTCACCATCTTCAAGCCACTCGTTCACGTTTCCAAGCCCTGCGTTATACGCAGCAAACACAACTGACCAATCGCCGTAGTAGCGGTAAAGATAGGAAAGATAATAAGTTCCGTATCGTATGCTGGTCTCCGCGTCAAAAAGCATACCCGAATCAAAATATTCCTTTAGGTGATTGTCCGTAAGGTCTTCAAAGGTTTCGGGCATCATCTGCATAAGTCCGATAGCTCCCACAGATGACTTCGCAGTATAGTCAAATCCGCTCTCCGCCTTCATTACTGACCAGATAATATGCTCGGGGACGTCGTATTTTTCGGAATATTTCTCTACAAATTCCGCGTATTCCTCAGGCTTTTTATATGTTGCATACTCAATTTTTGTAATCACAAAATCAACTAAAAAACCAAATAGAATCGCAAATATCAAAACGGCTACAATAGCCACGGCGTATCTTTTGCCCATATTGGATCTGTCAGAATATCTCACTGTACACCTCCAATATTTCTATCCCTGAGACTGTCAAGCAGAGAAGTTCGCAACTGCTCCTCTTCGCCGTTGTTATACACGACGATATCCGACCCATCAATATAAAATCCGTCCGGCTTTTGCGAGTTGATTCTCAAATTTGCGTCCTCAAGTGATATTTTATCTCTTTTTGCTATTCTTTGCGCGCGAATCTCTGTGTCTGCAAGTACGGATATAACAAAATCGCAGTCACCATTAAGTCCCGATTCCAGGAGCAGGGGAGCGTCAATAACACAGGCTTTGCAGCTCGTGCTTTGAAAATAGCGGATTATCTGTCTTATTCTTGCGCATACATACTTGTGCGTGATACTGTTGAGCTTTTCAAGCTTTTGCTTGTTTTCCTCGCCAAACACGATAGCTCCAAGCATTCGTCTGTCAAGCTGACCGCCCGCGTTAAGTATTTTGTACCCGAAATTCTCGACAAGCTCGTCAAGACAAGGGGAAGGGGGGATCAATATATTGTGATATACAGAGTCTGCATTGATATGCTGAACACCGTATTCGGACAAAATTTCTGCAATTTTGCTTTTGCCAGAGCCACTTGGACCCGTAAGACCAACAACCAACATATCAACACCTCCTTGCAAAGAATACTCCAAATTACATTATAACTCATCTGCAAAATTTTTTCAAGAGGGAAAACAAATCTTTTTATTATTTATATTAAACAAAATATAAAATTATAGTTGCATTTTTGAGGCGACTATTGTATAATTAAGATGTATAAGTATATTTATTTATTCATTCGGGAGAAAAGATATGCCAAAATACACAACCTTACTTTTTGATGCAGACCAAACTTTGCTTGATTTTCATCGCTCGGAGCACGAGGCAGTCACAGACTGTCTTGAAGCTTTTTCTGTGCCCGTAAATGACCAAACAATCGCAAAATATTCCGAGATAAACACCATGTATTGGAAAATGCTCGAGCGCGGCGAGATTGAGAAAAAAAAGCTTTATTCTGAGCGTTGGAGAGCATTTGCAGAGCATTACGGATATGATATTGACGCCGAGAAAATAAGTGAGCTGTATCTGGACAGACTCTCCGAGAAGGCTTACGTTCTCGACGGGGCGGAGCAGCTTTGTCAGACACTTTCTAAGCATTGCCGTCTTTATATCATCACAAACGGAAACAAAAAGGTACAAAACGGCAGAATGGGTAAGCTGGCATTATCAAATCTCTTTATCGACAGATTTGTGTCCGAGGAGATAGGATTTGAGAAGCCAAGCATAGAATATTTTAACATTGTTAAATCAAGAATCCCGAATTTTGACCCCCAAACAACTCTCGTAATAGGCGACTCGTTGACGTCCGATATCCAGGGCGGTATCAACGCGGGACTCGACACCTGCTGGTACAATCCGCAAGGCAAGTCCGCTCCTGAGGGCATGAATATAACGTATATTGTCAATAAGCTTTCTGAAATCGAGGATATCGTTTTATGATATTAAACCTTCCAAAAGGCATAGAAACAAAGGAAAATCTGCAGCTTTCCAACTATAGCTCCTTCAAAATAGGCGGAGAGTGCGACATCGCTATTTTCCCCAAAAACACAGAGGAATTTATATGCGCTATCAATTCCTTGACCGACGCCGGAGTGCGCTTTGACGTTATCGGCAACGGTAGCAATATTCTCTTTGACGACAAAGGCTACAGAGGAGCGCTTATATTCACTCAAAGAATGAATGAAGTGCAATACACACAAACAACAGACAGCGAGCTTGCTCTCGTCGGATGCGGAAAAAAACTCACCGAGCTTGCGGGCGAAACTCTTAAAAAACGCGGTCTTTCGGGACTTGAATTTGCATACGGAATCCCAGGAAGCGTGGGCGGCGCAGTATATATGAACGCAGGCGCGTACGGCGGCGAGATGTCGCAGATAGTACTTGAAAGTATCTGCTACAATTCTGAAACAAGAGAGCTTTTCACGCTTTCCGCAGAGAATCACAAATTCTCATACAGACACAGCTTTTTTGGTGACAACAAAAACTGTTTTGTTTTGTCCACACTTATAAAGCTCCACCACGACATAAACTGTGAGGCATTGGATAAAGCATTAAAGAATATGGAAAGCCGCAGGGAAAAACAACCACTCGAATACCCCAACGCAGGCAGTACCTTCAAGCGTCCCGACGGATTTATCGCGGCAAAGCTTATTGACGATTGCGGACTTAAAGGAATATCTGTCGGCGACGCAGAGGTATCAACAAAGCACGCAGGATTTTTCATAAACAAGGGTCATGCTACAAGCGCGGATATTCTTGCTCTTGTAGAAATTGTGAAAGAAAGAGTCAGGGAAAAATTCGGCGTCACGCTTGAGCTTGAGATAATCTACATCCCTGAAAAATAAACCAAACGGAGAAATAAATGTCATTTTCAACACGAGTAAAGACGGATATAGTAAGTCTTAATTTCAAAAACAAATGCTGCAAAAAGGCGTTTTTTCACGGCGCTTTGATGGGCGCTGACATATCCAACGGCAATATAACCCTAAAGGTCAGCGAGCCTGAGGTTGCAGATCTTTTAACGTATATTGCAAGCACGGTGTTCAAGATAAAGGAAATGGACATCAGCGAAACAAATCGCGGATTCATGCACACTATAACCATGAACTTCAGTCTTCCCACGGCAGTAAAGCTGTTATCCGATCTGGACAACTGCATTGATACCTCCGAGGATTTTGACCGTCTTTTCGCGTGCAACAGTTGTTTGTCGTACTTTTTCTGCGGCCTGTTCTGCGCGCTTGGAAGCGTGAGTGACCCCGAAAAATCATACACTCTCGAATTATCTCTGCCAAACATTCAAAGAGCAGAGAAAATAAACGAGATTTTCACCACACAAACAGATCTTACTCCGGGTATGACCAAAAGAAAAAACGGATACAGTTTGTTTTTCAGAAACGGTGAGGGAGTAGGCGGATTTTTAACTCTTTGTCACCTCAGCACCATAGTTTTTGATTTTGTAAACCAACAGTTTGAAAATCAGCTTCGCGCAGATGAGAACCGCGCAACTAATTTCGTTGCGAGTAATATCCAAAGAGCTGTTGACGCGGGAACACCACAGATTCAGGCCATCAATAGATTGATAGAGAAAGATCGCTTTTATATGTTGTCCGACGAGCTTCAGCAGACCGCAAGACTGCGTCTTGAAAACCCCGAGCTTTCACTGAAGGCTCTCGCATCCCTCCACAACCCACCAATTACAAAGTCGGGACTCAATCATCGACTTGAAAAAATAATGAAATTATCGGAAGAAATCTAAAAGAAAGGCATGGCAATATGGGAAATTTCGTACATTTGCATCTTCATAGTGAATACAGTCTCCTTGACGGCGCATGCCGTATCAAAGATATACCCGAAAGAGTAAAGGAATGTGGTCAGGACGCCGTGGCTATAACCGACCACGGAAATATGTACGGCGTTTTGTCCTTCTACAAGGAATGTCGCGCGCAGGGAATAAAGCCAATTATTGGCTGCGAGGTCTACGTTGCACCTGCATCGCGCTTTGAAAAGCGCGCCGTCTCTGACACCGCGTACTATCACCTCGTTTTGCTCTGTAAGAATATGACGGGATACAAGAACCTTATATATCTCGTATCAAAGGGCTTTACTGAGGGATTTTACGTAAGACCGAGAATAGACGAATCCCTGCTTTTTGACCATTGCGACGGACTTATCGCGCTCTCCGCGTGTCTGTCTGGCAAGATACCAAAGCAGCTCTCGCGCGGGGACTACGACGCAGCAAAAGAGACCGCTCTCAAGTACAAAGATACGTTTGGAGAGGGGAATTTCTACATTGAGCTCCAGGATCACGGCACGGAGGAGACCAAAGCGCTGATTCCGTCGCTAGTCAGAATAGCTGCGGAGTGTAATATTCCGCTTGTAGCGACCAACGACTGTCACTATCTGCGTAAACGTAACTCCTACGTTCAGCAGGTGCTGATGTGCATACAGACCAACACCACACTCACCGACCCTCACAAACCTGAATTTGACTCCGACGATTACTATATCAAGACAACCGAGGAAATGCGCGAGATTTACGCCGAATACCCCTCGGCAATAGAAAACACGGTCAAAATAGCAGAGAAGTGCAACCTTGAGTTTGACTTTGAGCAGGTACTTCTCCCGAAATTCCCTTGTCCTATGGGCAAGAGCGCGGAAGAATACCTTTGCGAGCTCACACATCGCGGACTTGAAAGCCGCATAGAGAGAGGGCACATAGTATTTGGCGATAATCCGCACAATAACAGACAAGCCTACGAGGATAGAATAAAATACGAGCTATCTGTGATCTCCTCAATGGGATATGCGGACTATTTCCTCATAGTTCAGGACTACGTAAACTTTGCAAAACGCTCAGGCATATCCGTTGGTCCGGGCAGAGGATCAGGAGCGGGAAGCCTTGTGGCATATCTGCTTGGAATTACCGAGGTCGACTCCATAAAATTCGACCTGCTTTTCGAGAGATTCCTCAATCCCGAACGAGTAAGCATGCCCGATATTGATATTGACTTTTGTTACGAGCGACGTGACGAGATCATAAGATACGTCGAGGACAAATACGGCAAGGACCACGTCTCGCAGATAATCACGTTTGGTACTCTTGCGGCAAAGGCAGCAATACGCGATTGCGGTCGAGCTATGGGTATGTCTTATTCCGACGTTGACGCAGTAGCAAAAGCCGTTCCTCACGAGCTTGGAATAACCTTAAAGCAGGCTATCAAAGCCCCCGCGCTCGCAGAAATGTATAAGGACTCCGAGCAGGTGCGTGAACTTATAGACACCGCAATGGCGCTTGAGGGAATGCCACGAAACATCTCCGTACACGCCGCAGGCATAGTTATTACGGACGAGCCCGTGTGCGATTACGTACCGCTTGCCACGAGCAACAGCGCGACCGTCACACAGTTCGATATGGACACTATAGCGGCATTAGGACTTCTCAAATTCGACTTTTTAGCACTCCGCTACCTCACAATTATCAGCGACGCGGAAAAGCAGATAAAAGAGCAAAACCCGAATTTCGATATAGAAAAAATACCCCTTGACGATAAGGACGCTTACGAGCTTATCTCAAAGGGAAATACTCTCGGCGTATTCCAGCTTGAGTCGGACGGAATGAGACAGATGCTCCAGAATCTCCGCCCCGAGTGTATCGACGATATTATCGCGGCGATAGCGCTCTACCGTCCCGGCCCTATGGACTCCATACCGAGATTTATCGAGTGCAAGCACGACCCCTCAAAAATAAAATACGACATTCCCGAACTTGAGCCCATACTCCGCTCCACTTACGGCTGCACCGTATATCAGGAGCAGGTAATGAGTATCTTCCGAAATATCGCGGGATATACCTTTGGTCACGCGGATATAGTGCGACGCGCCATGTCAAAGAAAAAGGCGTCGGTATTGAATGCCGAGCGCGAGCAGTTTATTGAGGGAGCTAAAGCTAACGGCATTGACAGCAAAAAGGCAGAAAAGCTTTTTGAGGATATGTCAAGCTTTGCAAACTACGCCTTTAACAAGTCTCACGCCGCAGCCTACGCACTTATATCCTACCGCACGGCTTACCTTAAAGCTCACTACACGGGAGAATATATGGCAGCGCTTCTTACAAGCGTGCTTGACAACCGCACCAAAGCCGCGGAATATATCGCCGAATGCTCAAAATTCGGCATATCCGTTCTGCCGCCCAATATAAACACAAGCCGAGTTGATTTCGGCACGGATACAGACGGCAATATACGATTTGGTATGGCGGCGCTCAAAAATGTGGGCAGACAGTTTATTTCGGCGATAATACGCGAAAGAACGCGCGAGCCCTTCTCGTCGTTTGAGAATTTCGTTGAGAGAATGTCCGAGACGACAGACATTAACAAGCGTCAGATAGAAGCAATCATCAAGGCGGGAGGCTTTGACGGCATGGGCGCGTACCGCTCCCAGATACTCTCGTCTTATGAGAGCATAATCGACAACATACAGCAGAAAAAGCGCAACAATATAATGGGACAGATGGATATGTTCTCAATGATGGGCGGGAATGACACGCCGTCGTTCGAGTACCCGAGCATCCCCGAATTTACTATGCGCGAGAAGCTTATGCTTGAAAAGGACGCCTCGGGAATGTATTTCTCGGGACATATGCTGGACAACTTTGAAGGCCACGTCAAATCTCTTTCGGTATCGCAGATAACGGATATTATATCCGAGGACAGCACTCTCCGCGATGGCGCAAAAATAAAGCTCGCGGGCATTATAACCGGGGTGACCTTCAAGACAACGAGAAGAGAAGAGCGAATGGCGTTTTTCAAGCTTGAAGACAAGCTTGGCGAGATAGAGTGTATAGCCTTCCCGAAGGTCTACAACAATTATTCGCACGAAATATTGCTTGACAATGGGGTATATATAGAGGGAACTCTGTCATACAAGGACGAGGACGCAAAGATACTTGTAAATCTCGTATCTCCGCTGATGGAAAACTCCGTCTATGAAAAGCAGGAGCAAATCAAGGAGACAAAAGCGCAAGTTGATGACAACCCCTCACAGCCCGCCGCAGACCCCAGACTCTCGGTATATCTCTCGGCTTACACAAGCGCGCAGCCGACAAAACCCGCAGAGCCTGCGCAGACCACACCCAAGACCGCTCCCGTCCCTCAAAAACAGGCTATAGCTCCCACAAAGATATATCTGCGTGTTCCCGATATGGAATGTGAAAAGTTCAAGTATGCGAAAAATCTCGTGGATATATTCAACGAGGGAAGCCTCTCCGTAATTTTCTACGACAGCAGCACTAAAAAATACTCCGAGTACAGTCAGAAAATGTACTGCTCCGATTACGTTATCTCCGAGCTTAAAAAGCTGCTTGGAGAGGAGAACTGTATTTTGAAATAATTCGTTATTAATTGTGACATGTGATAAATTCAGGAGGAGGTTTTCATGAAAGATTATTATAATTTGTTTATCCAATTATCATTAGAACAATGCTTGAAAGATGATTATACCGATAAAGCAAAAGTCAGAGCTCATAATGGGGCAATGGATAAAATGATAAAACTACAGGAAGAAGTGTCTCAAATTGACTGTTCTGATCTGTTGTGTACATTGTTATCTCATCAAGATGATAGGGTTAAAGTTAATGCCTCCTCTATGTGCTTGAAATATAATATTTGTGTGGATGTAGCCGTAGCCACCTTAAAGAATGTTATGGAATTCTCGGACGATGGTACACTAAGTTTTGCTGCAGAAATGCTTTTGCAAAAATGGAATGAATAACAATGTGTAACACCCGCGCCGACGGGAACGTATAATTATAACCACATCAAAAAACAACAAAAGGTCGGGATTTCTCCCGACCTTTTTATTTACTTTATATATTAAGCGATTTCTTATATCCAGCAATCTTCTCCTGCGCGTTGTCCGAATTTTCGGCAATAACGAGGAAGTAGAATTTAATCTTGGGCTCTGTACCCGAGGGGCGAACGATAATAACGTCGCCGTTGTCCAGCTTGAAATAAAGCACGTTGGACTTAGGAAGACCCGTAGGAGTTTTCTTGCCCGTTGCAATATCCGTAAATTCCTCGGCATTATAGTCACCGAAGGTCACAACACTCGCGCCGCCAATGGAGGTGGGAGCATTGTTGCGGAGGCCGTCCATAATAGCCGCTATCTTTGCGGGGCCGTCAACGCCTTCCATATATATCTCGGAGTTGGACTCACAGCAATAGCCGTATCTCTCATAAAGAAGCTCAAGCGCGTCGGAGAGAGTCATATTCTTTGCCGCGTAGTAAGCCGTCATCTCGCAGATAAGCATAGATGCGACAACTGCGTCCTTATCTCTTGCATAAGTGCCCTTGAGGTAGCCGTAGCTCTCCTCAAAACCGAAAATGTACGAGCCCTGACCGCTCTTTTCGTGGTTCTTAATTACCTCTCCGATAAACTTAAAGCCTGTAAGCACGTTGTATATCTCAACGCCGTGAGACTGACATATCTTGGAAGCAAGCTCGGTAGTCACGATAGTCTTTACGGCATAGGGGAGAGGAGGCATAGTGTTTGTCTGCTCATAAGCCGTGATTATATAGTCAAGTAAAAGCGCGCCCATCTGGTTGCCCGTGATGGTTCTGAACGAGCCGTCCTTTGTTCTCGCAACAACGCCAACGCGGTCAGCGTCGGGGTCGGTCGCGATAATAAGGTCGCTTCCTACCTTGTTTGCAAGCTCAATACCAAGAGCAAACACCTCTGCATACTCGGGGTTGGGCTTCTCGACTGTGGGGAAGTTTCCGTCTATTACGCACTGCTCATCAACAGTATAAAGATGCTTGAGTCCCGTTCTTCTGAGGATTTCAGGAACAAGCTTATGTCCTGTGCCGTGGAGGGGAGTGTAAACAATCTTGAGGTCGTCGGCAACGTTCTTGACCGCATTGGGATTTACCGCCTGCGCCTGAACCTGAGCAAGATACTTTTCGTCAATCTCCGCTCCGATTACAGTGATAATACCCGACTTGACACCCTCGTCAAAGCTCATTCTCTTAACGCCGTCAAAAATATCAACCTTTGCGATCTCCGCGCTGACTGTATCTGCGTGCTCGGGGGGAAGCTGTGCGCCGTCCTCCCAATAAGCCTTGTAGCCGTTGTACTGCTTGGGGTTGTGGGATGCAGTTATGTTTATACCCGCAACGCATTTCAGCTCACGGAGAGCAAACGAAAGCTCGGGGGTGGGGCGAAGCGCGTCAAAAATGTAAACGGGTATGCCTGCCGCCGCAAGTACCTCTGCGGATACGTGAGCGAAAAGCTCGGAATTGTTTCTGGAGTCGTATGCGATAGCCACGCCGTCTGCCGCTCTGCCTTCCTTCAGAATAAGGGAAGCAAGGCCCTGTGTTGCGTGAGCGACGGTGTAAATATTCATCGCGTTCATGCCAACCTTCATAGTGCCGCGGAGTCCCGCAGTACCAAAGGAGAGATAAGACGAAAAGCGGAATTTTATCTCGTTTTCGTCACCGGCGATTGAGATAAGCTCATTCTTTTCCTCATTAGTAAGAACAGGGGAGTTTAACCAACGGTTATAGTTTTCTAAATACTTTTCCATTTGACACCTCTATTATTATTTATTTTCAAGATATTCCTTGAGTGCGCGCGAGATCTGGTCGGGGCAGGAAGTGGGGCGAGGGCCGCACTTTATACCTTCGAGTCTCTTTATTGCCTCCTCAACACTCATACCGATAAGCAGGGAGCAAAGGCCCTTGGTGTTTCCCGAGCACCCGCCCGTAAACTCTGCGGACTTGATTATGCCGTCCTCAACGTCAATGTCTATTTTTCTTGAGCAAACTCCGTGGGGAGTGTAAGTAATGTGTTCCATTTTTCTATCTCCTTTTTATTAAATTTATACTTGATTTTCAATTGTGAAATTCGGGGCGTTAGTTGTACATCCGCCTCAAATTATATTATATACCTTTTTTGATTATTCGTCAAGATTAACTCTGCGCACAAAGCTTATTTTTTTATAAAAAGCGCGGATTTCTCGGTTATTTATTAAAAAGTTTAACAAATATTAACAGAAGAACGCGAAAAGAGTAGTATAATGTAAGTATGAAATACAGAGGGAGGTAGTCTTATGAACATTTTGCAAAGGGATGCTTATGCCAAAATAAATTTGTTTTTGGATATAGAATCCAAAAGAGCCGACGGATACCACAATATAATAAGCGTTATGCAGAGCGTCAGCCTTTGTGACACAGTCACCGTGGAATACTGCGAGAGTGAAGATAAGTCTATCGAGATAAGCTGCGACGATGCTTCAATCCCTCTTGGAGAGAAAAATATAGCTTACAAAGCGGCAAACCTTTTTCTTAATTCCGGTAAAGTTAAAATCCACATTGCCAAAAGAATTCCCGCTGAGGCGGGACTTGCGGGGGGCAGTACGGACGCGGCGGCAGTACTGACACTTCTTAACGAGCTGACAGGAAATAAAAAGACTGCCGACGAGCTTCTATCTATCGGTGCAAAAATCGGTGCAGACGTACCGTTCTGTATTGCCGGAGGGACGAAGCTTTCACTTGGAATAGGAGAAAAGCTGAGCGATTTCAAGCCGCTCCACGAGTGCTATATCGTCATTGCCAAAATGGGCGACGGCGTATCTACCCCCAAGGCCTACTCTATGCTTGACTGTATGTTTGATAATTTTGAAAATTACCGTCCAAGAAAAGACCTTCTCAAATTACTTGAAAAAGAGAACAATGTAAGCGGTATGTTCAATATTTTTGAGTCGGCAGTCATACCCAGCCGCCCCGCTGTACAAAAAATAAAAGATATTTTGTGTGAAAACGGAGCGGATATCTCTATGATGAGCGGAAGCGGTCCGTCCGTATTTGGAATATTCTCATCGAAAGAGCAGGCATCTGCCGCAAAGGATACACTTGTAGGTATGGGCGCTATCGCCCATCTGTGCGAGCCTGTATAAAAATAAAATCCGCATCCCATAAATACGGATGCGGATTATATATTGAAGGCTGCTAAATTAAAGAGTAGACTCGAGATAGTTTACTACGTCACCGACTGTAATGAAAGAATGAAGATCTTCATCTTCAATAGTAAGATCAAACTTCTCCTCGCAAATCATTACAAGGTCAGCAAGCTCGATAGAGTTGATTCCAAGATCTGCAGAAAGCTCTGCATCAAGAGTGATATCAGACTCGTTTATCTGGAGCTCAGATACGAGAAGCTCCTTAACTTTCTCAAACATTTCAATTCCTCCTGTAAATTTTCATTTGCAGTCGAATACATTCAACTGTCACAACACGCTTATTATATAGTCTTTCGATACATTTGTCAAGCAATTTTGAAAAAATTTTTTATTTTGACAGTTTTATAGTCTAAAATTTTTAGAAGGGAGATACGTAATGAACATTTTTAAGAACAGACCTTTGTTTTGCGGATGTATGTTGTTTATTGCGTTCTCCGTTATTTTCTATTACGTCAATCTAAAAACAAAAATAATATGTGCCGCGCTTTCCTTGCTTGTCGCTCTGATATTTATAGCTTTTAAAATCATCCGCAAAATTTCAATCAATAAATTTATCACGATTATTTTTTGCTGTGTATTTATAATTTTATCATCGGTCTCTTCGATTATGTGCTTTGACGTCAGAATTAAAAAATATGAAAGTCTTCCTGATGATCAAGAATACATAATTGAGGGTATAGTTTTATCTGAGTCGTATGCTGCAGGAGCGTCAAGTGAATATACTATTCTCGTCACGAGCATGAACGGCAACGCCGACTCCTTTAAGGCAAGTCTTGAATGCGAATATCTTGCCAACATTCAGGTAGGAAACGAGATACGCGGGCAGTTTAGAATAGGTCAATTTGAAGAGCAGGTCGGCGCTTACAGAGAAGCGGATATGATGCTCGCCGACGGAGTACTCGTTAAGTTCGTGTCGGATTCCGAAGAGGACCTCGGCGTATATATTGAGAAAAGCAAGCACCCTTTAGCCGTCCTCTCAAGAATGAATGCAAGACTCTCATACAGACTGATCAACGCCTTGGGCGATGACGTCGGCGGTGTATGCTCTGCTTTATTTCTTGGAAACAAGGAAGTTATCCCTACAAGTATCAAGCGTGATTTCAGACGAGCGGGCGCATCACATATACTTGCGATAAGCGGTATGCACATGAGCATTATATTCGGTGTTATTGCATTTATACTCAAAAAACTCTTTATTCCGTACAAGCCACGCGCCGTGATACTATCGCTATTAGCGGTGTTTTATCTCGCTTTCACGGGCTTTTCAATATCCGCTACGCGTTCCATAATTATGCTTTTGATAGTGTATCTTTCGATGATATGCTCTTATCAGTCTGACCCGTTGACGTCACTATCGATAGCGGGTGTGATTATTTTCGTGTTTTCTCCGCATGCCATTCTTGACGCTGGGTTCTGGATGTCATTTGCTGCAACCTTTGGAATTTTGGTTTATATACCCACGTTCCAGAACTTTGCATTTTACTTGTTCCAACCATACTATGCAAAGTGGAAAATATTGATCGCTCCTATACGCACCATAGTGACTTTGATATTGACGTCTGTTTGTGCAATCGCGCCGCTGATTATAGTTTTCTGCATCTTCACGCAAGAAATGTCTCTGTTTTCCGTGAAGTCGTCATTACTTTTAGGACTACCTACCGAGGCACTACTTATACTGACTCCGCTTTACCTGATATTTATGAAGACTCCAATTATCGGTAAGCTTATTGGGCTTGGTATTACTACATGCTCAAAATTTATGACGGGATATTGTGAGAAAATATCCTTGCGAGACGATTGTATGATATCACTCAATTATGAATTTACTGCAATCGCAGCAATAACTCTAGGTGTTGTGCTGTTTTTCTGTCTTGCACTGAAATTCAAGCGCAGATATCTGTCACCCGTGCCGTTTGTTATCGCGCTTACAGTTTTCTTTGTAGCAATTGGTTGTGTGTCATATAAAAACACTCAAAATATAAGAATATCTTATGTAAACCAATCGGATGACCGAAATATCATACTCGCAAACAACGGAGAAGATACGGTACTGTTTGATATGACACCGGGATATTATTCCAGCCTGAACTGCGCATACCATGAGCTTAGCAACCTCAACGCTACCGAGATAGACTGTCTTGTGATTACAAAATACACAACGGCACATATAGCAAGTCTATCAAAATCTTTTCAGTCTCAACGCATAAGAAGGCTATATATGCCAAAGCCCGAAGGCAACGACGATTATTTCAGAATGACAGCCATAATGGAGTGCGCCAAGGATAACAACGTGATTGTGGATTTTTATGAGGACGGGGAGGAGCTTTATCTTATAGACGGTATTTCCGTAAGAATAAACAGAGAAACCATAAGTCGCTCAACCGCTCCTATCACTATGCTGACCCTTAATGTCGGCAAGGAAACCTTAACGTACATATCGCCGTCATACGTGGAAAGCAGTCTTTCGCAGGATATGTTTGACAATATGAATAAGACCGATCACCTTATTTTTGGTAGTCGCGGACCAACGCCCAAGCAAAAATATAAAATACAGAATGGATTTAATATTAAGACCGTGATATTCTCAACCGACGAGATCGCGGCATACTATGATACAAGCTCATTTGTCTCGCCTGATGCTACTCTTATTCTGTCCCCTGAAATATACAGATTTAAGTTCTCAAGGGTTGACGGTTGAAACAATATCTGTTAAAATAAATATATCAAAACACAATGAAAGGTCTACGAATTTATGAATACAGAGCAAAGAGTATCGGCTCGCGCCGAAGCTGCAAAAGGATATTTTACAGAAGGCTATAACTGCGCGCAGGCGGTAGTCCTTGCTTTTGCCGATCTCTTACCTGCGGATAAGGAAACGCTATCAAAGCTTGCATCATCATTTGGCGGCGGCATGGGAAGGATGCGCGAGGTCTGCGGAGCGGTTAGCGGTATGTTTCTTGTAGAGGGTATTCTGCTGGGTTATTCCGATCCCAAGGACCATACGGCCAAGAGTGCGCTCTACGAAAAGGTGCGTGGCCTCGCAGGGAAATATACTAATGAAAACGGATCTATAATCTGTCGCGAGTTGCTCGCGGGCGTGCCTCACACGGACGTGGGAGAACCCGAGGAGAGAACTCCGCAATACTATAAAAAACGTCCTTGCGGCGAACTTGTCAGAATTGCCGCGCAGATTTTAGCCGAGCATCTGATACAAGAGGGAATTGAGGGAGTCTGAATTGAAGATAACGGAATACAATATACAAACACAAAAGCCGAATACAAACTTGAAAATTGCGGTTGTGGCAGATTTACACGCAAAAAGGCCTGATTCCGTAATAGCTGCTCTCCAAAAAATAAATCCAGAAGTCATTTTGTGCGCAGGAGATATGTTTGAATGCTTTGAGGATAAAAATTCAAAAATAAATGAGAATGGATTTGTTTTTTTTGAGCAGTCGTTAAAAATTGCACCCGTATATTACTGCTTTGGCAATCACGAGATTGAGGGTAAGCTCGACGAGGACTATCCGGAAATATCGGGATATAAAAGCATACCTCCGCATATTACCGAGCGGCTCTCAAAGCTAGGCGTGCATACAGTGTTTGATTCGTATATTTCATTGAATGAAAATATAGTCATCGGTGGACTTCTTTCGGGAGAGCATAGAGATTTCGGTATGCCTGATATGGATTTTATTGACACATTCTCCAAGCTTTCGCAGTATAAGATACTGATTTGCCATCATCCCGAATATTATAAAAAATATCTTTGGGACAAGGATATTGATATGATACTGTCGGGACATGCGCACGGTGGACAATGGAGATTTTTCGATCAGGGCATTTTCGCGCCAAGTCAGGGAATTTTCCCCAAATACACTTCGGGAATTCACGATGGAAGGCTCATAATAAGCCGCGGATGCAGCAATAGCACTCGTCCAATTCCCGTGCCCAGACTTTTCAACCCTACAGAAGTCTTATCAATTCAAATAAAATCCCAATGAAACTAAAACAACCCAATGCAATTGGGTTGTTTTTTATTTTCCGTGTTTTTATGTAAAAAAATATCAAACTTACCTCGTTTCATTCTCAAGCACACGAGAAAAAATAAATAATAAAAAGAAAGGGGCGTCATTATGAAAAAGTTTATCAGCACAGTACTTATAATTGTAATAATTTCAATGATTTTCGGCACAGTGACATCAGCCGGCGCGTTTGTGTTGCTTTCGAATAAATCAACGCTTCAGATAAATTACGAGCTATTATCAAATATTCAACGTGACGATAATACCACGCTGTATTATTATGAAAACGGAGATATAAATAATCCGCGTGTTCTCACTGAAAATTTATCAAGCTCAAGTGTGAAATACAAGTACACGCCGATAAGCAAAATACCCCATGATATGATAAATGCCTTTGTGGCAATTGAAGACAAAAGATTCTATCAACATAAAGGTGTGGATTTTTTGAGGAGCGGTAAGGCAGTATTAAACTACGTCTTAAAGAAATCATCTTCGTTTGGAGCGTCCACCATCACCCAACAAACAGTAAAGAACATCACAGGTCAAAATCAAAGAACACCACAAAGAAAGATAAACGAGATTTTTCAAGCTCTAAATCTCGAGAAAAATTACTCAAAGGATGAGATACTGGAAGTTTATCTTAACATAATCAACCTATCAAACGGATGCACAGGCGTAGGTGCGGCATCCGAATATTATTTTTCCACCTCCCCCGACAAGCTACTTTTGCACGAGATAGCAACCATTGCCGCGATAACTAATAACCCATCGCTCTATGACCCTAAAAATCACCCTGAAAACACCAAAAAACGGAGGGACATAGTTCTTATGTGTATGCTTGAACAGGGTTATATCTCGGATGAGGAGTACACTCAGGCAAAAGAACAACCTCTAACACTAAACATAAATCATAATTATAGCTCCTCAAAAAACTCTTGGTTCGCTGAAACCGTCATTTCAGACCTTGTCGGCGATTTTATGTCTCTTGGGTATTCACGTCAATACGCATACAGTCAGATCTTTCACGGTGGCTTAAAAATATATACTACCGTTGATCCCAAAATACAAAACATTCTTGAAAAATACTACGCCACACTTGATAAACGACTTACGACCAACAAGCCGTCTCCGCAGTCTGCGATGATAATAACAGACCCATACAATGGAAATGTTTTGGGAATCGTCGGAGCGGTTGGGATAAAGCAAGGAGAGCTTTTGCAGAACTATGCAACCGACACAAAACGTCCACCCGGCTCGGCTATAAAACCAATATCTGTATATGCACCCCTGATAGACAGCGGAGAGATAAGCTGGTCAACAATAGTTGAGGACTCTCCTGTGAGCAATGTTTCGGGCAAGGATTGGCCCCAAAACTCGAACAGATTGTATCAGGGAAATATTGATATCTCCGACGCCATAGCTAATTCTGTAAACACCGTTGCCGTCAAAATGCTTTATAAGCTTGGAGAAAAGCAATCGCTTGCGTTTTTAAGAGATACTCTTAATATCAAAAGCCTCGTTGAGCCCTCAAAAAGCTCGCCTGATGATGCAAACGCCGTATCCTTGGCGCTTGGTCAAACGCTTCACGGAATAACCCTGCGCGAGCTTATAGCCGCTTACAGCATATTTGCGGAGGGCAATATGAGCACCTCACGCTCATATTATAAGGTAACCGATGCTGACGGAAATATATTGTTCGACCGTAGACAAAATCAGACGGAGGTTATAAAAGGAGAGTGCGCGTCTGTAATGACCAAGCTGCTTGAGGAAGTCGTGAGCAGAGGTACAGCGCGAGGAAAAATATCTCTTGCAAATTACGTTTCTGTCGCGGGGAAGACAGGAACGACTCAGAACAATTGCGACAGACTTTTCGTTGGATATACACCCTCGCTTCTTGGTGGGGTATGGTGCGGATACGATTATCCGGAGCCAATAAGCTCCTCGCTTGGTAATCCGTCTATAAAAATATGGGACGAGGTTATGAGTGAAATATACAAAACTGATAGATATAAAAATTCGCCTTCTGAATTCAAGTATTCGGGAAAAATCGAAAAGCAGACCTATAACAAGATAACCGGCGCGCCTGCACTGTGGGGGGACAGTGCACAGGATATTGCAGAGGGCTGGTTTATAGGAGAATAACTGTCATTTTTTACCCATATAATTAAGCAACTAAGCTTACGGGGGTATAGGAATGTCATCTCGCAAGAATAAAACAAGCTCGGATATTATTAAAAAATGTGCCTTGATATGCGGATCAGTGTACGCAATTTTGGGACTGATTGTGCGAATATGCTCGGGCAGTCCGTATAATGCTGTTCACACCCTTGGAATGGACGCATATCTGCCTGCAATATGGCTATTCAATTTTTTCTGTCTATTTTGGTTTTTCATGTGCGGAATTGCAGTAGGCTCTATATTCGGACGTCTGCTCTGCGGACGCATAAATGGCAGAGAAGAGGTTTATCTGTACCGAGGATGTCTGTTTTTTGTGTCAATGTTTTTTCTCTCGCATATATGGTATCCTTTGTTTTTTGGAGGAGAAACTCTCGCGCTTTCGCTGCTTATCATATTTTTATGTGTTATTTGTTCTGCAATGTGCGCTCTGTCATGGAGGGGAGCGGGTCTGTTTTCTTGCGTGATAATGATAGCTAATAGTCTTTGGCTGTTCTATATTCTGCTTGTAAATATGTTGGTTATACTGCGGAATTAATAACATAAAATTTTCGCCGTGCAATATATTAAATTTTATAAAACCCTTCCCAAAATCTCTTGACAAAACAAGGATAATGTAGTATAATTTCTTTATTAAGTATGATTTATCGGAGGGATAAATATGAAATTTATAAAAATCATAGCCGTGGTATTGCTTGTAGCAATAATTGGTTGTTCATTTATAGCGTGCATGCCCGAAGATGATACTACAGACAAGCCGAAGGTAGAAAAGGATACCACTCCTCCTCCCACAGGATTTCCTTCTGCGGGCCTCACAGAAATAAAGGTATCATTTGAGATAAAGGACAGCTCGGGAACCAACATTTACCGTGAGCTTGATTACGAATATAAGGGATTTGACCCCACTATCCTCGGTGTTCTCAAGTATTATTTTGAGGTTGAAATCAATGAATTTATTGCTACTTACGAGGAAGAAGAGTTCTCCGATATGCTTTGGATCATCGGCAATTACGAGGCAAAGCCCGGACAGTACTGGACAGCACTCAAGGGCAACAAATTCACAGATAACAACGGCAATCCCATTACAGTAAAAAATCTTATCAAGCCCGAAAATGAGGATATTTTGCAGAGCTATATGATAAGCTCCATGTCCGAACATAAGCTCCAAAATGGCGAAACCTTTACCGTAGTTCTTTTAGGAACTCCCGAGGAGGAAGTCAGCACTGAGGCTCCGGAATAAAAAATAATTACGGGTGCTAAATTTAGCACCCGTAATGTCTTTAGATTTTAATGAAGAATACGTTAAAATTTTGGAGGATAGCATGTTAATTTCTATTACAGGTAGACTTGGAAGCGGAAAAAGCACCGTGTGCGGCATAATGAAGGAAAGATACGGCTTTGAAATATTCAGCACGGGCGCTATACAGAGAGAGTTTGCAAGAAGCAAGGGAATATCCACTCTTGAGCTTAATAAGCGCATGAAGGAAAACCCCGAACTTGATGACGAGATAGATAACACAGTTACAAGAATGTCACGTGAGCACAAGGGCGAAAATCTTATTTTCGACTCACGTATGGCTTGGCATTTTGCAGAGGACACGTTCAAGATATTTCTCACGATTGACCCCCTGGAAGCGGCGACGAGAGTGTTTTATCACCGTAGCAGCTGTGAGGAAAGCTATACAGACGTAAATGATGCATGCGAGAAGCTTGTTGAGAGAAGCATGGTCGAGCGCAAGAGATTTATTGAAATCTACGGTGTTGACTACTATGATTTCAACAACTACAACCTTGTTGTTGATACTACAAACAAAACCCCTGACGAGGTAGTTTCCGTCATAATGGAATACTACAAGCTATATTGCGACAACCGCGAAAATTACGGCAGCGTTAAGGAGCTTTGATAATGACGGACAAGCAATTTGTTCTTGACTACGTCAAAACTCTTGCGGGCGCATCTTACGACTGTCCTTTTGAAGAGGATTTTGACACCACGGTTTTGCGACACACAAGCAGCGGCAAATGGTTTGGCATAATAATGTCGGTCAGCGGCAAAAAAATAGGCAGGGAAGTCTCCACGCCTCTTGATGTTATGAATCTCAAGAGCAACCCCGAGGACTCCATTGTTTTGTTTGACCTGTACCCAGAAATAATCCCCGCGTACCACATGAACAAAACACATTGGATATCTGTTCCACTTGATAATTCACTTTCAAAATCACTTGTAATTTCACTTATAGATAAAAGCTATTATCTTACAAAAAAGAATAAATAAAATAATACATAAAAGAACCACGGCGACGCCGTGGTTCTTTTATATTTTTACAAATCAAGCAAGAGAAGCCTTGATTTCCTCGACCCATGCGAGAATTTCGGTCTTTTCCGCGTCGGATACCTTGTTATCGAAAAGTCCCATCTTGATATGCTTTACGTTGTCGATATAGTGTGTACCTGCTTCAGCGAGGAGCGCCTTGGTTTTTTCAACTGCTACGTCGTCACCTGCGGTGAGGATCGCAACGTTAGCCGCTCTTGCCTTTGTAAGCTCTCTCACGAAAAGTCTGTAATCGTCGGGAAGGTTGCCCTTGAGGTTTATCGCGAGAATTACGATTCTTTCCTTGTCACAGGAATATGCAGGGGGGATTCTGTCAACCGAGTTTACGTTAAGCTCGTACTCCGCCTTGATCATATTTCCGATTTCGAGAAGCTTCTTCTTCTCGGGATAGCAAAGAACTCTCATTTTAATAGCCATTTTAATATCCTCCAAAATATGTAATTTATTTTTAAGTTTAGTGAGCAATCATCTGAATTCGCTCATATCCGCTTTGTAAACAACGTTTCTCATTATTCTATAGGAATAATCACAGTCGGATGTCATAAAATCAAGTCTTTCCTTGATAGCGGTCGCAATATATTCGGGGTTAAGACTCTCAGTATTTCCCGCCGATATAGTGGCATTTATTTTGAGCGCGCCGTCGCAAATAGACGCGTCCAAGGCTTTGATATAGGTCGTTATGTCAACCTCTTTTTCACCGGATTTTGAGCGCTTCATCATATTGATGGGAGCAGCAAACAGCTCCTTGACCTCATCCGCACTCTTTTCAGTAAGCTTATCCGACTTTACGGTTATAGTATAATTGGCGTAAGCTATCTCAGCGAATTTTGTGGTGGGTATATACGCCTCAAGCACGTACATCTCGTCAGTAAGATTCGCATTGAGCTGAGCTTTTATCTCCTCAAGACTTATCTTACGCTCAATTTTGAGATCTGCCATCTCGCACATGCTCTCGGTCCCAACTGATAAGGGAAGACCGAAAACAAGCTTTGCGTGAGGATTAAAGCCCTTTGTGTACCACATAGGGATGCCCGAGCGGACAAGTATACGGTGGAAAGATCTCTGCAGGTCAAGATGAGATATAAACTGCAGGTTTCCTATCTTGCAGAACTTAATTCGCACAGTCACGGGGGCGGGAAGCATGGGGCGGTCAAACTTTGAATAACTTGTCTTTATTTCTTGATCTTTGGACAACACGTTCTCTCACCTCCAAGCTTATTTGCTCCGCAGCCCGAGCATTTTTCGCGACAGTTGGGAGTAGATACACCCTCGTGCGCCTTTTTGCTCTCGCGGATAAGGAATTCCTTTGTAACTCCGCAGTCAATAATATCCCACGGCAAAACCTCGTCGTAAGACCATCTTCTGTTAGCATAGAACGCGGGGTCTATTCCCGTGCGCTCAAATACGGAAATCCATTTATTGTAGTCGAAAAATTCGCTCCATGCGTCAAACGTAAAGCCTTCCTTGCATGCAAGCTCAAGCGCGTCCGACAGACGTCTGTCGCCACGCGCAAGCACCGCCTCAATACGGCAGGTTTCTGCATCGTGGTGCTGATATCTGATCTTGCGGTCAGTCACGCACTCGCCAATAAATTCCTGCTTTCTGTAAAGCTCCTCAAGGCTATCCTGAGGCTCCCACTGGAAGGGGGTGAAGGGCTTGGGAATAAAGCAGGAAACACTGAATGTTACCGAGGGCTGCTTTGCACGGTTTCTGTTTGGGTTCGCATAATATGCCTCGATAACCTTTTTAGCAAGGTCGGGAATACCGCGAAGGTCCTCGTCAGTCTCCGTGGGAAGTCCCTGCATAAAGTAAAGCTTTACCTGATGCTTGCCGCCGTCAAACGCTACGTTCACCGCACGCATAAGATCGTCCTCATAGACGTTTTTATTTATTACGTCACGAAGTCTCTGCGTGCCCGCCTCGGGCGCAAAGGTAAGAGAAGACGAGCGCACCGATGCCACCTTGTCCATAAGCTCCTTATTGAAGCTATCTACTCGAAGCGAAGGCAGCGAAAAGCTTACCATATTGTCAACAGTCCAGTCCAGAAGCTTGTCCGTAAGCTCGGGAAGTCCCGTATAGTCGCTTATAGAGAGAGATGACAGAGATATTTCCTCATATCCCGTATTTTCATACAGGCACTGTGCCTGCTTGTTGAGCAGCTCGGGAGTTTTCTCGCGCACAGGGCGGTAGATTATACCCGCCTGGCAGAAGCGACATCCACGGATACAGCCTCGGAAGACCTCAAGCATTATTCTATCGTGAACAACCTCGGTGTACGGCATAACCACCTTTTCGGGAAACAGCGCCGTATCCATATCCTCTATAATGCGCTTTTCAATTTTTGTGGGGATGTCTTCGTATATAGGCGTATATGCCTTTATCGTGCCGTCCTCGTTATATTCTACGGTATAGAGAGAGGGAACATAAACTCCCTTTATAGTCCTTGCCGCCTCATGCAGAAAATCCGCCTTGGTATATCTGCCCTCATCGTGCATCTTAATATAAAGGCGCACTATCTCAACGAGCATATGCTCGCCCTCGCCTATATTGAACAGGTCAAAAAAGTCTGCAACAGGCTCGGGGTTATACGCACAAGGACCGCCGCCAATAACGAGAGGAAAGCTCTCGTCTCTGTCGCGTGAGCGCAGAGGCATACCCGAAAGCTCAAGCATATTGAGGACGGTTGTGTAGCACATTTCATACTGAAGTGTGAAACCGAGAAAATCAAACTCGGATACCGCGTCCTTGCTTTCATGCGCCCAGAGGGGAATATTATGCTCGCGCATTTTCTCTTGCATATCCGTCCAGGGAGCATAAACTCTCTCGCACCAGATGTCTTCTTCGTTATTAAGACAGTTATAGAGAATTCTGCTTCCGAGATTTGACATTCCTATCTCATATGTATCCGGAAATGCAAAGGCGAATCTTGCTTTGATATTTGCCTTGTCCTTTATTATCTGACCGTACTCTCCGCCTGAATAACGTCCGGGCTTTGAAACTTGCTTCAAAATTTCATTAAATTTCTGATTCATATTATTTCCTTAAAATTACTTGTACTTTTTCCAAAGCTTTATCGCGCTTACCGTAAGAGGTATTGCTCCGAGAAGCTGAATTATGAGTGTAAATACATCTCTGTGTCTGAGAAGCCCAAGCGCGCCTGGCGCAAGGTATCCAACAAGTGTTGTTGCAAACGATATTACTATACCCCCAAGCATAAACAACATAGATACTTTAGAGGAATTTCTCGACATTTTAAGAATTTCCGACGTCATTATCAAAGGATAAGTAATATTTTTTGCATCTCCCGATGCCACAATGCCACCATAGCGCGACGAGGGCTTTGATGGAGAATCGTGATCATACGGTCTGTAAACTCCTATTTTGCAATCGTTATAACGTTTTGCCTTTATGTGCGGCTCGTATGTTGAAACATACGTTTTAATACGGTTCTTTGCAAGAAGCTTGACCTTGTCCGTAAACTCCGTATTGACGCCAAGCGACATGATATATCCAAGACATACAGTTCCATTTATTGCGAGATACACTACCTCACGTCCTGCACTTATTGCAGAGGGAATAAGGTCGCATGCATCAAAGCCAAGCTGATGGCGTCGCTCATAGACAAATTTCTCGTTTCCAATCAATATATGAGTGTCGTTATCCATATAAAGCTCTATGCCGTTATCGTCCACAGACGCGATATTTATATCCGCCTCGCTTACAGACAAATCCTTGTTGAAGGAATTTTCTCCAACTATCTTCGACATAGTGCCGCCAAGTGCCGAGAACAGTCTGTTTGCCGTCTTTATTGACGAATTCATATCAGCATCGCCAAATGGAACAACCTCAATATCTTTATTTATCTTGAATGCAACCGAATCAGGGAATATGACAGAATTGATATCTGAATACTCAGACACTGCTCCCGTGCCTATTATTGCACATTTTTTCTTCACAAGAGTCTGGGATGCCGCAAAGAGCGTCACGGGCATTGTGAGCACTAAAGATGCAGACAGACACATATAAAATGCAAAAATAACAGTTGAAGCAACGTCAGCCGCCGTGCGTCCCATAGAGATAATTATGCATGCGAGCATCACAGCCGTTAGCGTAACTACACCCAAAATAAGCATAATATTTCTTATGCCGTAAGAGGACTCGGAGCATCTCTTGAAATATTCTGATATATACCTTGTTTTCTTTACAATGACTGCATTTCCTTTGACTTGCTTTCGTATCTCGTGAGAACGCAAATTGTTGATACCTGATTTATCACCTTGCTGGGAAACAAGCGTTTCTGCCGTGTAAAGCTCCTCTGATGCAGAAATAATATTAAACGTCCTTTGCTCTCGCACGCAGTTAATAAGCTCAACGACAAGAGCAAACATGAAAAATACAGAGGTTGTAAATCCAAACAACGAGGTAGTCGATACCGTTATATTATTGGGGTTCACGATACCTATAATTATGTTGAAAATATCAAATGCTGTCAGCACAAAAAGCGAAATCACGGGGATAGTAAACACAGTGGGGGAGAACTTAAACACTCCTTTTATTCCAGAAAGCAGCTCTTTATGCATTACAAAGCTTCCAAGTGACAATATCATAAGCTCCATAACAGAGAACATTATGACTGAATTTACCGTTGTGTAATTTTTGAAAAGCATGCCAAGAAGCAAAAGCACGACTGAAACACATGAAAACAATGCAAGCTTTATTATTATAGCTCTCTTGTCATAATCGTATCTTTGCTTTATCTTATCAATCTGACTGCCATCAAAAAATTCTTTCCCGCAAAAGCCAAATGGAATTTTATTTTTGTCAGGTCGGTATGAATTGCTTATACTGTGGACGACAGACTCTGTTCGTTCCTGTCCAACCTCGGATGCAATCTCATCCTTATATCCAAGCTGAAGCAAAAGGGAAATATCATCGTCCCCTATCTCGACAGACTTTTTTTGAGTCTCCTGTATATCATCATCCTCTGTATTGTCAGTCAATCTGGTCTGCACTCTACCAAGATGCCACTGCAACGGATCATCCGTATAGGATTCGTTTGATAGAACTATGTAAACTTCTTCTTGAGGTTGAATAGACGCCTGGGACTTTTCTTCGTGCTCCTCAATTTCTTCTATTTTCTGTTCCTGCGGTGCAGTATATTCTTCCGAGCTGTTAGTTTCATCCTCAAGGCTCATTTCCTCAAGAACAGTGTAATAGAATTTCTTTTCTGTTTCAGGTTCAGATGCTTCTTGTTTTATAATACTTGTTTTGTCAAATGATTGAGTTTCCTCCTGATTTTCAACAGCATCAAGCCGTGCAAATTCGCAAGTAAACTCTACAACATCATCTTCAACAGAGCTTTCAACATCTGCCGCAATTACATCTTCGACGTTTTCATCAACGTCAGCAAAGGGAACATCCTCGTCCTTTTCACTTTCCTCATCATCGAGGTCGCCGAATGTGAGCTTATCGTCAACGTCTTCTTCCTCATCATCGAGGTGGCCAAACGTGAGATTATCGTCAACATCTTCTTCCTCATCATCGAGGTCGCCGAATGTAAGGTTGTCGTCAACATCTTCTTCCTCATCATCCAGGTCGCCGAACGTAAGGTTGTCGTCAACTTCTTCCTCATCATCGAGGTCGCCAAACGTGAGGTTGTCGTCAACGTCTTCTTCCTCATCATCCAGGTCGCCAAACGTGAGGTTGTCGTCAACGTCTTCTTTCTCATCATCGAGGTCGCCGAATGTAAGGTTGTCGTCAACGTCTCCTTCATCATCATCGAGGTCGCCGAATGTAAGGTTGTCGTCAACGTCTCCTTCATCATCATCGAGGTCGCCGAACGTCAGCATTTCATCAATGTCGCTTTCATAATTGTCAATTTCGCTTTCTTGGCCATCAACTTCCTTAAAAGCAACAACTGCTTCCTCCATGGCAGGCTCTTCAACAATTGTCTGCTGTATCTCATAGCTGACGCGACTTTCAGTAGAAATCTGCTCGGGCTGAATCTCAGGAGCTATCTCCATCTCAGGTTGGCTACCCTCAGTGGATTTTTCTTCTACGTTTTGAGGCTCAGAATGCTCAGAGCTTTCATTTCCGCTATCAAGGTCTGCCTCGCAGTCACGAAGAACAGAGATATATTCTTCGGACATAATAATATTTTGAATGTCGGTGGATACGTCAGAGCCCCCCGACTTTTTGCTCTTTTTCTGCTTTCGTTTAGAGCTTGCGGCATTATCCTCGTTCAAGTCGAGTTCTTCCTCATTATCGAGCGAATCATCGCTCACATCATTCTCAGAGAGGATTTTGGCAAGAAGATCACTAAGCTCTGTGTCCTCATAAGCAGTCTCTGATTCAAAAATATCGTCTTCGCCATCGACACTGTAGTTTTTCTGCAGCTGATTCAAAATTGCAGTCATATCATTGTTGCCAGAAGCTTTCTTTTTGCCCATTTCCTCACCTCCCATTATTTTTTAATAAAAATTATGCTTTATTTTGTCTTGCCGCCTCGCAAAGAATTACCGCCGCGGCAGTAGATACGTTAAAGGAATTTACGTGTCCGTACATAGGTATAGACGTAAGTCCGTCGCAATTTTCAACTACGACAGGGGATACTCCGTTGCCCTCACTGCCAAATACAAGTGCGCAAGCGCCCTTGAAGTTAGTCTCGTAATAAGGTGTTCCTCCCGCCTCCGCGGCAAACACCCAGATACCTTTTTCCTTGAGTGAACGCACGGTATTTGCAATATTGGCTACCTTTGCTATAGCAAGATGCTCGATAGCTCCCGTGCTGGACTTCGCAACCAGGGGAGTAAGTCCCACTGCGCGTCTCTTGGAAATAATAAGTCCGTGAGCTCCTGCGCCCTCCGCGCATCTGATAAGAGCACCAAGATTATACGGGTCGGTAATGCCGTCCGCAATTACGATAAACGGAGCCTCGCCGCGTTCCTCTGCAATAGCAAGTATGTCATCAACAGAACAGTATTCCTTCTCGGATGCCATAGCTATAACGCCCTGATGGGGAACAAAGCCGCACATAGCATCAAGCTTTGCCTTATCCGACTCAACAACGGGAATACCACGTTCAATAGCCTCTGCCACGATAACCACGATAGAACCCTCGCGGTTGCCTTTTTGGACCAAAAGCTTATCAATGTCACGTCCCGAGCGGAGAAGCTCTCTGACCGCATTTCTGCCTATAATAAGTCCCTCCTGCGCTTCTGTCTGAGTGTCGGGGCTCTTTGTATATTTGTTGTTATCTGTTTTCTTTTTGTAATCGTTGTGCGAAGTCTTATTATCCGAGCGAAATTTTTTGCTTCCGTTGTTTCTGTAGTCAGCCATTTTTCTGTCCTTTCAAGCATTAAATATAAAAGTGCACACTATTATATTTATTATATCATATATTAAAGTTTTTGTATAGGGTAAAAACAAAAATATTTCATCAAAAAAACAAAAATCCGCAGAAAACTGCGGATTTTTATATTGTATCAATATCTGTCTGTAGCTTTTCTGACTACGGTAACGTTAAGATTAGCATTTCTTTCTCTTATCTCATCTATAAGCATCTTCTGCTTTGATGTATCCTTGAGCTTGACTCTATAATGAAGCTCGGCCAGTGTTCCATAGTCCGTTGTCTTTATCTTTTCAAGGTGGAAATATCTGCAGTATTTTTTCAGTACGGGATCAAATGCTCCGTCAAAATCCAGATTCTCGGGAACTACTATAGTAAGCTTCATAACGTTGCTTCCAAGAGAATCAAATTTTGTAAGGTTAGCGATAAGAAGAACAACCAGGATTATTCCCACAGCAAGCGCGCCGTATCCGATAAAACCTGTGCCACACGCCATACCAACAGCGAGCGAGAGGAAAAGATACACGAGGTCCTTGGGGTCTTCAACAGTATTTCTATAACGTATAAGAGCAAGGCCTCCACCGATAGAAATAGCTCTTGCAAGGTTGCTTCCGATACAAACGATAATTATTGATGCAACTGGGCCCATAAGCAATATTGAAATTATCATTGAGGAAGGGAATCCCGTTTTTCTATGAGTAAATATGTACACGAGCGAAATCAGCAAGCAAAGCACCACGGCAGAAACAATGGTCTTTAACGCAATTCCAACCGTGATAGTTGAAATATCAAGGTAAGTTAGTACTTTATTCAAAAATTCTTGCATCTGTTATTAAACCTCCGAAAAATTCTGTTTTCTTTGTGTTTGCTTGAACTCTATTCCGTATTTGGAATACGGAATAAACGAAAGGGAATATTTGCTCATTACGCGGGCAAACCACAAGGGAACCGCTCCCTCGAATTTTACCTCAAGCAGAGTTTTGCCCTCGGGTAAAAGCTGCTCGCCGTAGCTTCCGAGCGAGAGATCTAGATCATATCTTCGCGTAGTAATTTCTTTGTCAAGCGTAAGTCTGAATTTCTTGTCTTCCTTGCCAAAATATGCGTTTCGCATATAGCTTATGTAAATCTTAGGCGATACGTGATAAGTCGCGCGGTAATAGTCCACCTCGCAGAGCACCTGCTCGTCAATATATTTAATGTCCTCAGGATGCTTTCCCGTCTCAAGATATTCATTCAGCTGCCAAAGGGGAAGCTTTGCGCGGCGTTTAGTTCCAACGCCCTTGAGCTTTCTCTTTATCTCGATATATACCTTCGTATCCCTATCGGGTACTCCGTAGCTTCTTATTCTGAGCTTTTCCTTAAACTGCGGCTTGGATACGCAATGTCTTATTACGTTGTCACCGTCGTCGTCAAAATAAATATTGCTTATCATATACGGCTCGCCGCCCACGTTATATTCGTCGGGTGTCATATATTCAAGAATATCATTGACAAAATCATTTACGAGCATATTATCAATAAGCATTTTCTTCTCGCGACGTTCAAACGTATGCTTTGCCATATATGCCACCTTTCCGTATTATTTGGGTCTCAATGTCCACATATCATTATAACCTATGTCGCTGAAAAAATCAAGAGATTACCTGGCGTTTTTACAAAATAAGTCGATAAACCAAGAAAAATACAGAAATTCTTTTTTTACACTCTAATTTATTGCAGTTTTCTACACAAAATAAAGTAAGAAAGCTTTATGGAGGTGAAAAATGAAAAAACTCAATAAAATACTTTTAGTCATTACCTCGTTTTGTCTTATGTGTACTTTTGTATTTCCCACGGTCGCGTCTGCCACGTCATTTTCGTGGTACTGCAAACGTACAAAAGACCACACTCAACCGCCAATAGGTGGAGATATTTCGTTTGTTAGTCAGTACGGCGGTTATAGCATAGACAAAAATCACGGCGATGATGATCAAGATAAGGTTGTATATCTCACGTTTGATGCGGGATACGAAAACGGCAACGTAGAAAAAATACTCGACGCGCTAAAGCGGCAGAACGTCACAGGAGCATTTTTCGTGCTTGGAAACCTTATTGAGAAAAACACCAAGCTTATAAATAGAATGTTCGACGAGGGACATCTGGTATGTAATCATACCTATTCACATGACTGTATGGTTGGAAAGACACAAAGCGAATTTATCGCAGAGCTTGAAAGACTTGAGACTACTTGTTTTGAGAGAACAGGGAAGCAGCTTGCAAGGTATTACCGTCCTCCCGAGGGTAGATTTGACGAGGATAGCCTAAAGTTTGCGCAAGAGATGGGCTATAAAACTGTTTTCTGGAGCTTTGCTTATGCCGATTGGGATAACAACAAGCAAATGAGCCCCACCGTCGCAAAAAAGAAGATTCTTGACAATATTCACAACGGTGCCGTGCTTTTGTTGCACCCCACGTCTGCAACAAATGCGGCTATTATGCAGGACGTGATAATTGAATTAAAGAGTCAGGGCTACAGATTCGGAAGTCTTGACGAGTTGTGTGCGGAATCGGGTGATAAAACTCAATGAAGAAAGCAAAAGGCATATCCTTGTTTTTATCGCTGATACTGATATTGCTTTATGTGGGAGGTATTTACTGTCAAGCATCAAAGCAGGTCTATTTCAACAACAAAAACAGTCAGATGAAAATAGCCCTCACATTTGATGACGGCCCCCACCCGCGATATACTCCTCAAATACTTGACATTCTTGACAAGTACGGGATAAAAGCTACTTTTTTTGTAATAGGTCAGAATGCTAAGGAATATCCCAGCGCCTTGATAGAAACCGAAAAACGCGGTCATGAGATAGCAAATCACACGTATTCCCATATAACGCTTTCAAACTCCAATCTATATAAGCTGGAGAGCGAGATAGAGCGCTGCGAGGCAGAGATATTCAATGTTACTGAATACAGAACAAAGCTCTTTCGCCCGCCCGAGGGCATGATTTGCTCCGAGATGACAAGTATCACCGACGAAATGGATTACACGGTAATATTATGGAGCCTTGATACACGCGATTGGGCGCATACACCGCCCGATCAGATTGCTCAAAATGTGATAAATAATATAAAAGCGGGCGACGTTATTCTCATGCATGACTTTATAGGCAGAAATAGTCCTACCCCAAAGGCGCTTGAGCTATTCATACCCGTATTACTTGAAAAAGGGTATAATTTTGTGACCGTCAGCGAACTTATAGGTACAAAATAAGGTCTTGCCACAGTCGTGGCAAGACCTTATTTTAATTAAATTAATTTTGAGTAGCCTCTACAGGTACATCTACATCTTCTTTAGCCTTTTGAGGCGCGGAGTCTATCATATATTTCTGAATAACAGGGTATGCCGCATACGTGTAAATAAACGAGCATATTCCAAGATAATATATCAAGGGAAGAACTATCACAACACCGAACTTAGGGAAGAAGAATAGAATTGGAACTACGGCTACAGCAGTGGTTATCAAAAGTCCGATGCAAGCCATAATGTTTCTCTTGATACCTAATATCGTAAAGATAAATGCGTTCTTTATAGCCTTGAAGGTCTTTATATTAAATGTGATTATCATAAGGTAGATATAGAATCTCATGATCAGATATATGACAATTAAGGCAAAGGTCATTACGTACATAAAGTTCGTAAATCCACCCACAGGGGCATTATTGAAATACAAAAGGTCGACTGCAAGAACTATCATACAGATACAGTCAATAAGACCCACTATAAATCCTTGCTTGAAATTCTTTTTGATGCCGTAAAAGAAATCGGAAAAGATAAATACGCTGTCACCGCGAACAAGTCCGCGTGTGACATATATTGTGCCAACCTTTTGCCAACCATACGTAAGCACATAAATTATAGCAATAATTGCAAGAACCCAATACATATTTGTGCCGTGCTCCTGTATTCCGAACTGGTAGGAAAATACACCGAGATTCGCCGAGGTGACGGCAGAGGAGGATGCAAAATTCATTCCAAACAGAACAGGATATTCCGAATATACGTGCGTTGCCGTTCTTGGAATTGCAAAGAAATACAGTATTACAATTGCTGCAAGCGGTAATATCTGAAACATAGTCAGCATGTTCAAAGAGATTATTTTTGAAAATTTTCTTGCAAACTGCTTGAAGAAAAACTTCAGTCCAGGAGTTCTATCCTCACCGGGATCGACACCCTTACCGTCGCGGTTCATATCAAACAGCTTGAATTTTTTAATCTTACTATTTTTTTCCACTTTTTATAATTCCTTTTCTTAAAATCATTTATTACAAAGCCAGTCGGCTCTCTTGACATGTTTTTTATCACAGACTAACAATAATTATACAAAATCACACGTTTTTCTGTCTTTGCTTTGCCGCCTCAAAGGCAATTACAGCGACTGCCGATGCGGTGGGCAACGACCCCTTAAACTCACGACCGTAATCAATTCTCACGGTCACGTCACACATATCAAGAAGCTTTCTTGATATGCCACGTTTTTCGCCGCCGACGATAAGAAGAGTGGGCTTTGTAAAATCCGCGTCATAAACAGACACAGAGTCTCGAATGCCTGCGCAGACTATTGAAAATCCCTTATTCTTAAAGAATTCCACAGCCACAACGGGGTCTGATACGTATATATCCGCAAGCTCTGAGCTGCCCGCAGACGAGCGAGCTACGGTGCTTGAAAGCTCCAGCCAATTTCGCGGAGGAAGCACTATGCCGTCAGCGCCCGACGCATAGATAGAGCGCACTGAATAGCCAAAATTATACGGGTCCTCGATACCCTCAAGAAGCACGAAAAAATAGGGCTTATCGGATAATTCAAGCTGATCGAGTGAATTCAAAGTCCTTTTTGTGCACAAAGCAACAAACCCACCGTGAGTAGTACCGGATACAAGATTATCAAGCTCGGAGCTATACGCAGCGACAAGCTCAAAGGAGAGTTTCTCAGACATTATTTTCAAAAATGAAAGCTCACGGGACTTTTTGTCAGCCTTGTCTTTATCATAGAATACGCGTACCACAGTACGGTTATTAGCACCCGAATTTATTGAGTTGATAACGGCAGATATTGAAGTCATGCCTTCAAAAATATCAAATTGGTCTGCCGATACGTTGTTAAGAGTATTTTGTGAAAACATTGAAAACTCCCGAATTTATATAATATATACAAGCAAAAGATCATATACTTAAATGAAAAAACAATTATACAGAGGTTATCACATGATGTATTTATCGTCTTGTAAGGAAAGATGTGTAATGCTTGCGTTGTATTTGGTGGAAAATAATGCCACAGTCAGAAGCGTGGCAACGCATTTTGGAATAAGTAAAAGCACGGTACATAAGGATATAACTCAAAATCTCAAAAGCGTAAATCCGTCTTTGTACTATGAAGCAAAGCAAGTGCTTGAAAAAAACAAAGAGGAGCGTCACATACGCGGAGGCGAGGCAACCAAGAAAAAATATTTGTGCGAGGAAAAGAGTCATACGATGCAAAAAAGTTGCTTTGGATAATCAAAAAATGCAATTTAATAAAAAGTCTCCAAAAGCATCTCAATGGTGTGCGATAAGCACACTGAGAGGACTTCGGGGGGCTTTTTTATCATTTTTGGCTAATTTTCATCCCCTAAATTATACAAAAGATTGATTTTGTATAATTATATATCCTGTTTAAAATAGTTCTTTTCCCCTCTGTTTTCGGATGTACATTGGTTTATAGGTGAGATTTCTTATGCCTCGTTTATGTGAAAAAATTCAACCAATATTTAACTTGGATATTAAACCAATTATCTCGCTGAATATCCGCCGTCCACTCGTATAACTGTACCTGTTGTATATGATGCCGCCACAGGATCACTTAAATATTTAAGCGCCCCCACGACCTCATCGGGTCTTCCAAATCTCCCCATAGGTATTGCTTCAAGCATAGCTTGTGCGGATTCCGTGGGCGTATTATCGTCATTATAAAATTCGCTCTTGTTGCTTCTTGCAACTATATTTTTATAAACTATTGCATTTACTCTGATACCCGCGTCTGCAAGATTTACCGCCATTTTTCTTGTAATCTCTTCTGCTGCAATCTCAAACTCACCACTTGGGTAAATATTTACCACGGAGCATCCGGACTCACCACTCATATCTCCTATAAACACTTTTGCAGAGACTAATGCACAATCTATCGAAGAATCATCGTTTGAGCCGCCCTGTAAATTATTCACAATTACGTTGCATTTTCCGAATTCTGCGGAAATCAATCCACGCACGCTTGACAAGGAATCATAATTATAGCAATCTCCCTCATATGCCTTGGCAAGTCCGCCGAAAGTACATATTTCATCTGCGATCCTTTTTGCATTGTCAATACTTGTATCAACTATTGCTGTCACATATCCATTTTTTGCCATTTCTTTAGCGGAATACGCACATATGACGTCAGCTCCGCCGACAATTACGCAAACCTTATTATTTACCATAGGTAGTTCCCTGTCCTTTTACGTTAGTTAAATAAATTATAGCATATATTAAATGAAAAGTAAAGGCTTTTTAACTTCATTTTACCGACTTTGCCGCAAAAATCCAAACTTTTCAAAATTCAATAATAATTTATCACAAATGCTTGAAATAGTCCTGAAAACAGTGTATAATTTAATCAGAAAAAACAACTTGTTTTATGGAGATAATTTTATGTTGAACGTTGTTATATGGAACGAATACCGTCACGAAAGACTTGAGGACACCTGCCGTGAAATATACCCTGACGGTATTCACGGGTATATTAAGAGCTTTCTTGGCAAGAATACAGACTTAAATATTACCCTTTCAGCGCTTGACGATGAATATCAGGGCATTTCTAACGAGCTTCTGAATAAAACTGATGTGCTTATTTGGTGGGGACACATGGCGCATCATGAGGTAAATGATGAACTTGTTGAAAAAATACGTCAGCGAGTATATGCGGGCAAAATGGGACTCATCGTGCTTCATTCGGGACATCATTCCAAGGTGTTCAAATCCGTTGTCGGCACTACAGGAGATCTCTCATGGGGTCGAGATCAAAAAGAAGTTGTATGGAACCTTTATCCCACACATCCCATAGCTAAGGGCATTCCCGAACATTTTACGCTTGATCTTGAGGAGCTTTACAGCGAGCCCTTCTATATCCCTCAACCCGATGCGCTTGTATTTGGCTCATGGTACGAGGACGGCTTTATATTTAGAAGCGGAGTTTGCTTTGAGCGCGGACTTGGCAAGGTATTTTATTTCCAGCCCGGACACGAATTGTGCCGTTCCTTCTACAACGAGTACGTACAAAAAATCATTACAAATGCCGTTTATTGGGCTGCTCCTGTCGAGGTTGGATACCCCTTTCCCCGCAGCTCTTCCCATATTCCCTTCAAAGTAATTGACGAATTTAATAAATAATCAAAAAGGTCGGTGTGAATTCACACCGACCTTGTTTTTTATTTTATTTCAACAGGTTTAATTGAATATTTGTCCATATACGCGTTGTAAAGCGCATCGTATTCCATTCCACCTGCTTTTACTTTATGTAGATAATCGTGAACGTCCAAAGACTCGTGCTTTGACATTTCTACAAGACAACCCGCAATATTGGAGCAATGGTCGGAAACTCTTTCAAGGTTCGTAAGAATATCCGAAAGCACGAATCCGTGCTCAATGGTACATTCGCTCTTCTGGAGACGAATAACGTGCTGAAGCTTTATCTGATCGCGGAGATAGTCAACAACCTGCTCAAGAGGCTCAACGGTATAGGCCTTGCTTATATCGTCGTTAACAAACGCGTCCTCAGTAATAACGAGTATCTCATTTACTGCGCCGTACATACAACGAAGCTCTCTCTTTGCATCATCCGAGAATACAAGCTGCTTATCGTTTATCTCCTCGGCGGATTCAACTACGTTGACCGCGTGGTCGGAAATTCTCTCAAGGTCTCCAATCATATGCAGAAGCTTTGTAACCTCATGGCTGTCGACCTCGTCCATACTCTTGGACGAAAGCTTAACAAGATACGAGCCCAAAACATCCTCATATATATCCACTTTATCCTCAATGTCACGAACCTTTTGCGCTACCTTGGCGTCGTATCCGTCAAAGAGACTGATAGATAAGCGCATAGCCTCGCTTGAGAGCTGAGCCATCTGCTTTGCAACTGCGCGACACCTGTCAATAGCGACCGTGGGGGTATCAAGAAGACGCTCGTCAAGCATATTGGTGTATTCGTCGCCCTTCTTGTCCGTGCCGCGAATAGTTGCAACGGCAAGCTTTTCGAGAAGCTTTGTGAAAGGCGCCATAAGGACAACCGAAAGAAGCTTGAACGTAGTATGAACTATTGCAATTCCCCACATGTTGATCGTGCTTCCGTTTGCAAGACTTATATAATCAAACAATCCGCTTATTCTGAATATCCAGCCGATAAGATAATACATACCGAGCCAGAAAACAACGCCGATTATATTAAAGTACAGATGAACTACCGCTGCGCGCTTACCGTTCTTGTTTGCGCTCACAGAGGATATCATCGCAGTAATACACGTACCGATATTCTGACCGAGAATTATCGGAATAGCCATACCAAATGATATAGATCCCGTAGTTGACAACGCCTGCAAAATACCGATGGATGCAGACGAGGATTGAACTATTGCCGTGAGTACCGTACCTGCAAGTACACCGAAAATAGGATTGTTGAACAGAGTAAGTATATTTGCAAAACTAGGGTCATTCTTGAGTCCGCTTACAGCGTCGGACATAAGAGACATACCGACCATAAGCACGGCAAATCCCATAAGAATAGAACCTACATCCTTCTGCTTGTCCTTTTTAGCGAACATAATAAGGCAGATACCCGCAAGCGCAAGTATAGGCATCCATGCGTCGGGCTTGAGGTAATTAAGCCATGCAGTAGCCTCCGCTCCGCCTTCAATGCCATTGAGAGCCGTAAGCCATGCCGTGACCGCAGTACCTACGTTTGCACCCATAATAACGCCGACAGCTTGCGAAAGAAGCATCGTGCCCGAGTTTACAAAACCAACGACCATTACCGTGGTAGCTGACGACGACTGAATAATCGCCGTGACTAAAAGACCAAGCATAAAGCCCTTTACTTTGTTTGACGTGAGATTTCCTAAGATGGTTTTGAGCTTTCTGCCCGCGCTCTTTTTAAGAGCGTCGCCCATAACGTCCATTCCGTAAAGGAACAGAGCAAGACCGCAGATAAGTCCTAAAATCTCCATAAGTCCCATTGTTTTTAATCCTCCGTTTTTGGGAAAAGTTATTTTATGTCAAATAACGCTATTTTTATAATACTATATTTTAAAAAAATTTTCAAGTGCAAGTTGTATAAATTTATACAAAATTAAGAAATTTCGTCAAAAGTATCTTTTTTCCTACCAAAATTTATTTGTTTTTTCCTACATTTTGGCAAATATTACACACCGCCGAAAGTCCCTATACGGATAAATCACATTAATGCTTGATTGTTTATTATCAAGCTGAACTTAAGATTGAGACACTCTGCCGCTTTTTTGCACATTATCATTCTCTTAAGGAATATCTCAAAATAGTCCATTACCGTACTTATCTCGGTATCTATCTCAAGCTCCAAAGTGATTATGGTCTTATCATCATTTATCTCAAGCTTGGAGCTGACTACCGAATAATTTACTCGGTCGTGAATGTCAAAGGTTGCAACATCGCGGTTGCGCACTCGGCTTCGTCTAACGTCGCTTTTATCGGCAAGGATAAGAGCCGCCGCGACGGGATTTACCGCAACGCCCGTTCCCTCGTCGTGATTTCCGATAGCCGTGACGATAGTTGCTATATCGCAGGGGTCCATATCCATATGGTCAAGAATTCTGAACGCCATTACCGCGCCGCTTTGCGAGTGGTCTATTCTGTTAACAAGATTTCCGATATCGTGCAAATATCCAGCAATTTTGGCTATCTCTATATCGTGGTCGTCATATCCAAGCGTTTTGAGTATATATGCCGCCGTGGTCGCGACCTTTGTCACGTGCGCAAAGCTATGCTCGGTAAATCCCAAGGATATGAGCGACTCATCCGCCTTTTGTATATATTGGTTTATTGTCTCATTGTGCTTTATTTCTTCAAATGTGAGCATTAAAAATCACCTCTTTTTTAAGTCTACATATAAATTTTAACATAAAATCGGCAAAAGTGCAATAGTCTAATATACCAATTCCCTGCCTTTCACTTAAAATTGTTATAATGATATTGCACACAAAAATACCGAGGCTTAATTAACCTCGGTATTTTGGGTATAGCTTTGGATTTTAGTTTCCGCAACCGCACTTGCCGCCTTTGTCATAAGGCTTATCAAAGCAAGGCTTTTCGTGTGCTGCGGGAAAAGTAGCGGGACAAAATTCGGACGTTGGGAAGCTCATGGTTCTGAAAACTCCGCAGGGATCGTCCTTCTTGGCTTCAACGCATTCCTTATCGGGAACGCAGTATTCAGACGCGTTTACGAGAAGCTGTGCGGGACGGGTGATTCTGACTATGGAGAATATACCAAGAGATACTGCAAGGTATCTTTCCCTGTCTCTGCCGTAGTCGTTGCAGAGCGAGCCTGACAGACCGCCGACTACACAGTCGGGCACGTCGCAAGCGCAACAGCAACTGCAGCAGTCGTTTTCGCGCTCAACAATTCTCGTGTCAAGAATTATGGGCTCTACGACCTCAACCGTAGCAGTAGGCAGACTCTTTTCCTGGCAGCAGGGCTTTATCTCTGCGCAGAAGCCGTCTCCGTCTGGGCTGGAGCGGAATGTACTGACGTTTCCTTCTCCGCCGAAAAGAATTATCTTCTTTTCAAGCACGGCGATTCCGTCAAATTCCTGCGACCTGCCGCCAACGCAAGCCTCGAATATGAGCTTGACGTAGAAACGGATATTTACCGAATAAAAGCCTCTGTTGAACTGAACGGGGTCAAGTGTGATGGACGTCCATGCAATGCAAGCGCTCTTGGCACGGACGGTGTTTGTGTGTTCGATTATCTCGTTACCGAAATCGGTAAGAAATACGCGAACGTTCTCAAAGCAATCGCGATCACGGCAGGAATCGAGGATTCTGTTTGTCTCTATGTAAACAGAATCTCTGCCCCCGCCGCTTCCGCCGCAAAATCTGTTATCGGGCATAATATTTCCCCCTGTAATAAATGTAATACGAGATACAAAAAGCACCTCTCGCTATCATTGTATGTCGAATTTTCGGGAGTGTGAGGGATTTGTGTCAATATAAAACACACGGCAGAATCTGCCGTGTGTTTTTTGAATTATCAATAAAAAGTCGCGACCTCTTTTTCGGGTTTACTTGTATAAGCAGCGCTTGTTGCGTAAAGCACGGGGCCGGGGCGACCGTAGAGCTTGTTTTTCTCTATCTTGATCTTTGCTGTGACTGTGAGCCAATCGCGTGTTTTATAAGGAACTGCATTTTCAAACTTGCACACAAGTCCGTTGTAGGCTATATCCTCAACACAGCAGGTCATTACGTGTCTGCCGATGATTATCGCGTCCTTGCCGAGCTTTACGTCACGCGCGATAATTCCCTTGAATTTTACTGTTTTGCCGTCGTATTTCTCGGTCTCCTCGGCGAGATCTCTGTACCATACGGCGTAGTCGTTCTCGTCAATTTCGATTATGGGAGCGTTGATATCAAAAGGCAACGGGTCCTCTATCTCGTCATACTCGACGTGTCCGTCGGGATAATCGTAGGTAATGGACGCACGGCGAGAGATACCGCGGACTATCTTGTGTACCTCCTCCTTGTCGATGTTCTCGGGGGTACGGTTGAGGACTATCATCTCGCAGTCGAGAAGCTTGTCTACCATAAGCGAGCGCATATTCGCGTTATAAGTGAAGAACGTGTTTGCGTCCGCAAACATCATGTTCTGGAAAATAAACCAATCCTTCGGGAGATTTTCGTACAAGTCCCCCAGCATCCACATGCCGTTGTACTCAATTATTACGCGGTCTATTTTGTGACCGCCACGGCATGCATCGAGCTTTTCGGGCGTGAGATCGGAGACGTCGTCAATAGTTGCAAAATAAACGTTCTTTCCGTAGAAAAGCGTGGGGTCAAGCTCCTCAATTCCTTCTTCGCAGAGGATTATCAGAGTCTTTTCGCCTGTATTGAATCTCTCGTCGCACATAGATTCCTGAATTATATGTGTCTTACCGCCTTCAAGAAATCCTGTGAAAAGATATACGGGAATATTGGGTGTCATATTCTTCCCTCCTTAAATTACATAAAAAGCGAGATTATCGCGTCCTTATTCATCTTTGAACCTATAACGCAAAGTCTGCCGATTACAGACGCGCCGCCAAAGCGCACGTCAGGCTCGCCGGGGATATAGTCGAAATGAATCCATCTGCCGTCGTCGGACGCGACTATTCCCTTTGCACGCAGAATTATGCCATATTTATGCTCATCGCAAAGCGCGTCAAGCGCGGCATTAAGCTGATCCGCATTAAACTTCTTTGTGGTCTCCGTGCCCCAGCTCTCGAATACCTCGTCGGCGTGGTGATGGTGGTGACCGCAGGAGCAATTTCCGTGCTCGTCATAATGGTGCTCGTGGTGCTCGTGATGGTGATGCTCGTGACAGCACTCGTCGTGATCGTGGTGATGATGCTCATGGCAGCACTCGTCGTGATCGTGGTGATGATGCTCATGGCAGCACTCGTCG